>NZ_VMLS01000072.1:0-24823 GCF_013276805.1 Streptococcus sp. 1449 | reverse complement strand
TGAAGAGAGTTCTGACGCCAACATCAAAAACCTTGGCTGCCTCGACATGGCTGTGCCCCCTCTTTGATGTAATCTAATGCTCGCTGTTTAAAATCTGTACTATATGCCATAGCTTTATTATAACATGCTTGTTTGAAACTAAGCAACTATAATAGTCAGCACATCGTCTAGTTTTCCTGCCTTGAGATAGTTGATAGAGGACTGAAGCGTCACTCCATCAAGCCCCAGTGAGATAACCACCAAATCACTGATTTGGTCACAGAGAGTAAAGAGATAGCCACCATGGGCATTGCCATAGTAGTTAAGCGACGAGTCCACTACTTTGGTCGTCACCACAACGTGACCATCTCTCATTTTTTCTATTTCGTAATTTTCAAAGGCAGATATAGCGTCAAAATGAAAATCTTTCATCGTTTCCTCCTGATAGTTCAAACGACACTAT
Source organism: Streptococcus sp. 1449 (assembly GCF_013276805.1). Lineage (NCBI taxonomy): Bacteria > Bacillati > Bacillota > Bacilli > Lactobacillales > Streptococcaceae > Streptococcus > Streptococcus sp. 1449. Next base: position 24,381 of record NZ_VMLS01000072.1, on the reverse strand, counting down.
GATACTACTTTTTATAGGACTGTGCAAGGAGAAAGCTCCTAGTCTGGCAAAATTCCGACCTGCTCTACAAAGCGCATAAAAGCTGCCTGTCCTTGCTCTGTCTGCTTATAAACACCTGCGTCCTCCAGAACACGTGCAAAGATAGTACCTACAGAGTCCTTGACGATTTCAAGGGCTTTTTCTTTATCCGTTAGGTCTGGATGTTGGATTTTGAGTTGGTCTGCCCATTCCTGATGATAATCGGCAACTGTAACAGCTTCTCCTACAAGATAGCTAGCGACTTGCTCCACTTCTTCTTTCAGACGTGGTGGCAAGATTGCCAAGCCCATGACCTCAATCAAGCCGATATTTTCCTTCTTGATATGTTGAACATCCTTGTGGGGATGATAGATACCATCAGGATGTTCTGGTGATGTTTGATTATCTCGTAAAACCAAGTCCAACTCAAGCTGTCCATCACGCTTACGCGCTATAGGTGTGATGGTGTGATGCGGTGTCCCGTCTGTCTCTGCCAAAATCTGCACACTAGGATCTGAATACTGACGCCATTCCTGCAAAATCTTATCAGCTAAGTTGATCAAATCTTCTTTGGAAGCCGAAGTCAAACGCAACACTGACATGGGCCACTTGACAATGCCAGCCTTGACCTGCTCAAAACCAGCAAATCGGAAGGTCTTTTGCAAGGAAGCCAATTCCATAGGAAATACGTGACGGCCTCCCTGATAATGATCATGAGTCAGAATAGAGCCACCCACAATCGGAAGGTCGGCATTAGAGCCTGCAAAATATCCTGGAAACCGCTCTACGATAGCCAGCAGGCGTTCAAAGCTCTGACGACTAATGGCCATGGGACGATGCTGACCATCTAAAAAGATACAATGCTCATTAAAGTAAGCATAGGGCGAATACTGGAAGCCCCACTCCTGACCCGCCATTTCAAAACGGATAATACGGTGGTTGCTGCGAGCTGGGTGGTTAACTCGACCATGGTAGCCCTCATTCTCTAGACAAAGCTGACACTGAGGATAATTACTAGCTTGCACCAACTTGGTTGCCGCAATCTCTTTGGGATCCTTTTCAGGCTTAGAGAGATTGATGGTAATCTCAAGCTCTCCGTAGTCATATGGAACACGATAAGCGATATTTTTAGCAATAGCCTTGAGTTTGATGTAGTCATTTTTCTGGCTAAGTTGGTAAAAGTCCGCAATCGCCTGCTCTGGTGACTGGGCATAGGTTGCCCAAAAGTCACGATTGACCTGACTTGGACAAGGAGTCACCAAGTCCATCAATTCAGTACCAAGGATTTCACGCGCAGTCTGACTATCCTCAATCGTCTCTAATCGAACGGCTTCCTCAACTAGCTGGTCCTTGAGGTCAATCAATTTATCCAGATTGGTCTCAACTTCCAAAACACCTTCTCCCACTCGTGCCAAAACACGATTGGTCAGGTAGATTCGATCCATTTCCTCAAATGAACTTTCAGAAATGACATGTGTTACAAATTTATCTACTAAGATCACTATAGAGCCTCCTTTTGACTAGTCAAGGACGCGAGTGCCACCTGCAACTTCAGCGATATAGAAGCTTGGAGCGTATCCAACTACTTCCTCGTAGTGTTTGCCTACAGCTTCCTTAAAGGCCTCAACAGTATCTTTTTGAACCAAGGCAATGGCACAGCCACCAAAACCAGCCCCTGTCATACGAGCACCGAGAACTCCTTCTTGTGCCCAAGCTGTGTGAACAAGAGTATCCAATTCCAAACCAGTTACTTCATAATCATGCTCCAGAGAAACGTGTGACGCATTCATCAAACGACCAAATGTTTCCAAATCACCTGCTTGAAGGGCTGCTTGAGCTTTCAGGGTACGTTGGTTTTCAAGCACAGCATGGCGAGCACGTTTCAAACGATTTTCATCTTTAATCAAATAGCTATATTGGTCAACGGCCCACTCGTCCAATTCACCCAGGGTCTGAATATCCAAAGCCACTTGCAATTCTTCCACTGCTTTTTCACACTCAGCACGACGTTCATTGTATTTAGAGTCCGCCAATTCACGGCGTTTGTTGGTGTTCATGATAACAACGACATTGTCCTTCAAATCAAGTGGCACCAAATCATACTCTAAGGTGTTGGTATCAAGGTAAATAGCACGTTGATCAGCCCCCATACCAATAGCAAACTGGTCCATGATACCAGAGTTGACTCCGATAAAGTTGTTTTCTGTTTGTTTTCCGATTTTAACCAAATCGAGACGCTCTAATTTTAAATCAAAGAGATGCTCTGCCACGACTCCTGTCAAGAGCTCCAAGGATGCTGAAGAAGACAGGCCAGCACCATTTGGGATATTCCCATAAACATAAAAATCAAAACCTTTATCAATCACGTGCCCAGCTTCTTGCAAGAAATGAAGAACCCCTTTTGGATAGTTAGTCCAGTTGTGCTCTTTTTCAAATTTGAGGTCCGCTAAAGGCACTTCGATAATGCCCTTGTCCTCAAAGTTAGCTGAGTAGAAACGCAAGACTTGGTCATCACGTTTGCGAGCAGCCCCATAAGTTCCTAAGGAAATGGCTGCTGGAAATACATGTCCACCATTATAGTCTGTGTGCTCACCAATCAAGTTGATACGACCTGGTGAAAAGAAGGTTTGATCTGCTTCTTGACCAAAAACAGCAAGAAAGTCTTTACGAAGAGCTTCAGCAGTAAGATGTTGTATCATATGATTTCTCCTTTTACTGTCCGTTAAGTCACCTTAACGTGTAATCGTTTTCTTCTATTGTATCCAAGGGATTTTCCAAGGTCAATCCTTTTTACTAAAATTTTACTAAACTATCGGTAAAAAGCAGAAAAATATGATATACTAACCTAATCAAGGAGGATTTATGGCTACCTTAAAAGACATTGCACAGCTAGCCTCTGTTTCTATCGCGACCGTATCCCGTGTCCTCAACCGCGATCAGAGCCTATCTGTCACAGAAGAAACCAGACACCGTATTTTAACCGTTGCTGAAGAGTTGGGCTACACTAAGCACCTCAAGACAGGCGAGTCCCACAAGCCCAAGCAAAAGATTGCCATTATCCAATGGGTCAGCGAACAAGGGGAGCTGGACGACCTCTACTACTACCAGATTCGCCTAGGCATAGAAAAAAGAGCCCAAGAGTTGGACTATGATATCTTGCGCTATTTTAATGACCATCCTTTTACACTGAGCGAGGAAGTGATTGGGATTCTCTGTATCGGAAAATTTAGTCGAGCTCAGATTTCTGCCTTTGAAGAATACCAAAAGCCTCTTGTATTTCTAGACAGTGATACACTTTCCATGGGACATACCTGCATTATTACGGACTTTTACACTGCTATGAAACAGGTTGTCGATTATTTCCTCAGTCAAGGGCTGAATCGCATTGGGATTCTAACAGGTCTTGAAGAAACAACTGATCAAGAAGAAATCATTCAGGACAAGCGTCTGGAAAACTTTAAGAACTACAGTCAAACAAAAGGAATCTATCATGATGAACTGGTCTTTCAAGGAAGCTTTACTGCCCAGTCTGGTTATGACCTGATGAAGGAGGCTATTCAGAGTTTGGGAGACCAACTCCCACCAGCATTTTTTGCAGCTAGCGATAGTTTAGCTATCGGCGCCCTCCGTGCCCTTCAAGAGGCTGGAATCAGCCTGCCAGATCGTGTCACCCTCATTTCCTTTAACGACACTAGTCTGACCAAACAGGTTTATCCTCCCCTTTCTAGCATCACGGTTTATACTGAAGAAATGGGCCGAGCAGGTATGGATATTCTTAACAAAGAAGTACTCCATGGTCGGAAAATACCTAGCCTGACCATGTTGGGAACCAAACTGACATTAAGAGAAAGTACCCTAAATCAAGAATAGGATAACATAAAAAACGAATAGAGTTCTAAAACTCCTATTCGTTTTTTATTCGATTACAATCATAGACTTAATTGTCTTACGTTCATCCATATCTTTGTAGGCTTGGTCGATATCTTCCAGTTTATAACTTGAAGTAAAGACGCGACCTGGATTGATATCACCATCAAGGACGGCTTTTAGTAAAAATTGCTTATCGTATGTTGTAGCAGAAGCTGCCCCACCTGCTACAGAGATATTTTGAATAAATGTCGAACCAAGAGCACGATTATTATAGTGTGGGACTCCTACAAAGCCCATACGCCCTCCATTATGAAGAACACCTAGCGCCTGTTCTATAGCAGCCTCCGTACCAACACATTCAAGTGCTGCGTCTGCTCCTCCACCGAGGATTTCACGCACCTTGGTAATTCCTTCTTGACCACGTTCTGCAACAACAGCTGTCGCACCTGACTCCATAGCCATCTTTTGACGGTCTTCATGACGGCTCATAAGGATAATTTGTGATGCTCCACGCATCTTAGCCGCGATGACAGCACATTGACCAACAGCCCCATCACCGATAACAACAACCTTGTCCCCTTTTTGAACATTTGCAACACGCGCCGCATGATAGCCTGTCGGCATGACATCTGCAAGAGTCAAAAGGGACTTGAGCATCCCTTCTGTATAGTCAGAAGGTTGACCAGGGATTTTAACCAGCGCCCAGTTTGCATAGTGGAAGCGAATATATTCTGCCTGAAAATCACCCCCCAAATTATTGCCAATATGATTGTCGCAAGAACCGTCAAATCCAGCAAGACAGGCATCACACTCACCACATCCATGTGTAAAAGGGACAATCACAAAATCACCTGGTTTCACCGTCGTAATGGCTTCCCCAGCTTCTTCAACAATCCCAATCGCTTCGTGTCCACTATTTTTGTGTCCAGCTTTCGTTTCTGGATTACGGTACCTCCATAAATCTGAACCACAAACGCACGCACGAACCACACGAATAATCACATCATCCGCTTCTATTATTTGCGGACGTTCAATGCTAGCAAGTCCAACCTGACCTGCCTTTGTATATACTGCTGATTTCATTTAAAATTTTCCTTCCTTATAAAGTTTAATTTTGAGATTTAAGCGATTTAAAGCCGTCTGTAACTGAGACAAGCGCTCCTCTAATTTTTTCTTTTCCTCTTCTAAAATACCAAGCCTCTCCTCTCGCGTTTCATCCCCCTTTTGGTAGAGCGACATATAGTCAACTAAACTGTCTACAGAGACACCTGTCGAACGAAAACACTTAATAAATTCCAGCGCTTCTATATCCTGATCTTGAAAATCACGAATCCCAGTTGCAGTACGAGTAATCGGTGGCACAAGACCAACCCGTTCATAATACCGAATCGTATCCGCTGAAATTCCCAACAAATCACTGGCAGATTTAATATTCATAGGCTAACCTCCTCTCCTTTCATTCACTGAGTTTAAGCTACTCTAACTCACTTATCTTATTATATAACTTTGAGTTGACTCCAAGTCAAGCATTTTGCACCTAATCGAAAAATTTTTATCATTAACAATCATATATCTGGAGTTTATACAATGCTCTTCTCTTACCAATTTTTGAAATATTTAAATAATAAAGAAATTACTCTATTCCAAATAAGATAGTACCCAAGTATTTTTCACTTTTTTCTAATGTTGATGCTCATAACTCCGTTCCAAGTCACACACCTTTCGCTTATGGGTTTGGTGAGTTTCTAGGTCAGCATCAATTTCAATGGTAATATTTTGAAAACCACAATCTTTTAGGAAAATTCGAATAGACTCTTTACAAGTTTCCATATGTTCCATTTCTTTTAGACAAACATGGACAATGGCATTTTTTTCCAAAGCATCCATAGTCCAGAGATTAAGCTGATTAAGGCTGGCCACATTGTCCAATCGCTCCAGGCCACTCTTTACTTGCTTGATATCAAGACCTTCTGGCACAGCATCCAAGAAAATCTTGAGTGTAGACCAAAAACGTGGAAGGGCTTTTGAAAGAATAAAGAAAGAAATGACAAGGGACAAAAGAGGATCTAGGATATACCAGTCCGTAAATCGAAGAACAATCGCCATCAGGATAACAGCTACCCACCCTAGCGTATCTTCCAGAAAATGCAGACTCAGAATAGACTCATTCTTTGTCTTTCCCTTACCAACCACCAGACTCGCTAACAGATTGATAGTAATCGCAATAATTCCTAACCAGAGAATCCCCTCATCATTGACTGGTTGCGGATGCAAAATCTTCGTGACATTTTCCAAAATGACTAGAACAGAGCCCGTTACGAGAATCACAGCTGTTACCAAGGCTCCTAGCAGGCTAAACCGCTTATAGCCCAAGGTGTACTGATTGTCTTCTTCACGATTGGAGATTGTTTCTAAAAAAGCTGATATTCCAATTGCAATCGCATCTCCCAAGTCATGCACAGAGTCAGCAAGAACAGCGCTAGAACCAAATATTCCACCTGCAATAAACTCAACAATGGCATAAGTCAAATTTAAGAAAAAAGCCACCCAAGCAGCATATTTTGCCTTCATATTTCTCATTCCTTTGTTATAATAGATTTATGAACACCTTGTTCATTATCATTATCCACTAAAACTCAAAGAAAGGATAGAAGCAAAAGGTCAGCTTTATTCAGTTCTGAACAATTTGCCTTAAGTGTCCATATGACTAACATTGACCGCCGTATCAGCAAAACCAAAAAAGCCATCTATCAAGCTTTTATACAACTTTTGAATGCTAAGGGCTACGAGACCACTACTGTTCAGGATATCATTGATCTCGCAGATGTGGGACGATCCACCTTTTACTGTCACTATGAGAGTAAGGAGCTTCTTCTGGACCAGCTCTGCCGCTACCTCTTCCATCATCTTTTTGAAAGAGAGCAAGCCATTTCAACCGAGGACTACCTCGCCCACCTCTTTCTCCATTTTCATAAAAACCAAGACCATATCACCAGTCTGCTATTTTCCAAAAATGACTACTTCCTCCGTCAACTCCATAAAGAGCTAGAACACCATGTCTATTCCGTGCTAGCTGATAATTTAAAAGAAGCCCACCCTAATCTGCCTACTTCTTACCTCCAACACTTGGTCATGTCCAACTTTATCGAGACATTGACCTGGTGGCTCAAAAAAGGTCAAGATTTCACAGACCAGGAAGTTGTCCAATTTTATCTAGACCTTCTCATTCCTAAAAATTGAATATAGAGTAAAGCTCAGTTGTCTTATTTCTAGGTTACTGAGTTTTTTATCTTTTCAACAACAAAAGAGGACCCGCCGATCCTCTTTTTCATACTATAAATCCTTGATTATCAACTATATCTGTTTTAATCGAAATCTCAAAACAGCACTTTCAAACATCTTTTCCTAGTTAAGTAAATCAGTATTCTGCTTAGCTGCCTTGCTCCATTGATACCAACCAACTAGACTGTTAATGAGATAAATTAGATATTTCCCTTGAATTTGCAGGCTTTCTCCCCACCAGAGATAGATTGAAAAGACATTGGTAGCCGCCCAGAATATCCACTGTTCACGGTAAACAGCTGTCATGAGGATTTGCCCTACCCCATTGGTTGCATCTGTGATTGAATCACGATAGGGACGATTGGCACCAATAGACTGATAAATGAAGCCAAAGGCCAACCACCAAAGCACACTAATGGAAAGATACTTTGTCCAGCCCTTGCCGTCCAGTTTACGCGCGACAAACTCCTGCTTTTCCTTCTTAAACTGTGCCTGATAAATCCAAACTAGAAGTCCAATTGGCTGCATGACTGTGAAGTAAAGTGTCGTCAGCACCTCACCATAAAAGCCTTTCTGTAGGGCCAAAATAAGGTAAATAACAGAGTTAATCAAGCCAAAAAGATAATTACTTGCTCGACCTTCCGATACAAAGATTACACAGATAATCCCTGTCAAGCTACAAATCATCCCAATCCAGTCAACAATACGATGTTCGTAAACCAACTCCAGCCAGAGAGGAAAACTTCCTAAAACCAGCAAATAAATCCACTGGGCAAAACTACGATGGGCAAAGAGGTCATCCCAGATAGCCTTCATAGTTCCTGAAAATCCTAAATCAGCCATAGCCGCAACCATACGACGGTAACCACCTGACATTTCACCTAGGGTTGTTTTGATATTTTCAATTTTCTTTTGCAAATAAGTATGCATCATTTCTCCTTTTGTTTTTAAAGAGCCGTGTCTGGATAGACTTTCGGACGCAACGCTCTATTAGATAATGAACTGCCTATACACAAGATTTCTAACCTTAGTCGACATGAGCTGAAACCCCTTATTTGTTAAGTAGTTCACAAAATATTATACACCTATTTTATGAATAGTCAACTGTCTTTACAGTAAAATTTTAGAAAATCATGAAAATTTTCTCTTTCTTTCCATTTTAAGTGACATTCAGTCATTCTCACATCAAAAAAGCCCAGACGAAATTGTCTGAGCATTCTTTTATCTAGTCGTTTAAGGAAGTTGAGTTCAGTATGTTTAAAGTCTCTACCCCATCATTTCTTCAACAAACCTTGTTCTTGTAGAAATTCCTTGGCTACTTGTTCCGCTGACTTGCCTTCAACACCGACTTGATAGTTGAGCTGGCTCATCTGGCTTTCAGTAATTTTACCAGCCAATTTATTGAGAACTGTTTCCAACTCTGGATGTTTCTTGAGAAGAGCTTCTTTCATCAGTGGAGCCCCTTGATAAGGTGGGAAGAGTTGTTTGTCATCGTCCAATACCTGTAAATCATAACGTGCCAACTCTGCATCGGTTGAATAGGCATCCGTGATTTGAATATCACCTGACTGAATTGCCTGATAGCGAAGGGCTGGCTCCATGGTCGCCACATTAAGATTGAGACCATACATTGACTGCAAGCCCTTATTTCCGTCTTCACGGTCATTAAACTCGAGAGTAAAACCTGCCTTCAGCTGCCCTTCCACTTTTTTCAAGTCCGAAATGGTCTTCAAGCCATATTCTTGAGCAATCTTTTTCGGAACAGCTACAGCATAGGTATTTTGATAAGACATGGGTTTGAGATAGGCTAGATGATCCTGTTTGGCAATACCATCACGCGCTACATCATAAACCTGCTCTGGCTCATGACTCACTTTCGGTGATGGCTGAAGTAAACTTTCAGTCACCGTTCCTGTAAATTCAGGATAGATGTCAATATCGCCTTTTTTCAGAGCTTCATAGAGGAAGCTTGTTTTCCCAAAATTCGGTTTAACAGTCGCAGTCATACTGGTATTTTCTTCAATGAGGAGTTTATACATATTGGCCAAAATTTCTGGTTCTGGTCCCAATTTCCCAGCAATGACCAAGTTCTCTTTCTCTTTTTGAGCCAAAAGAGCTGGACTATAAGACAAACCAAGCAATAAGGTCACCAAGGCAAAACCAGAAAAAATCGTCCGCAATTTTGCTTTTTCCATCACTTTTAGTAGGAAGTTAAAGGCAATGGCTAGCACTGCAGAAGAAAGTGCCCCAATCAAAATCAGACTGGCATTATTACGGTCAATTCCCAAAAGGATAAAGGAACCCAGTCCCCCTGCACCAATCAAGGCAGCCAAGGTTGCCGTACCGATAACCAAGACAGCTGCAGTCCGAATCCCAGACATGATAACCGGCATGGCCAGTGGAATTTCGAATTTCTTGAGACGTTCCCATCTGGTCATCCCAAAGGCAATCCCAGCCTCTTGCAGACTCGGATCAATTCCCTTGAGTCCAGTGATGGTATTTTGCAAAATCGGAAAAATCGCATAGATCACTAGAGCTGTCAATGCAGGCAAGGTTCCAATTCCCATCAAGGGGATAAAGAGTCCCAACAAGGCCAATGAGGGGATGGTCTGGAAAATCCCTGCAATCTGCAAGACCCAGTCCGCCATCTTTTCATGATAACGAAGAAATACCGCTAAGGGAATCGCGATAAAAATAGCTAGTAACAGTGTCAAAAGTGACAACTGCAAATGTTGAGATAGAGCTGTCAACCAATCACTAAAACGATCCTGAAAAGTTGCAATTAAATTAGTCATGAACACTACCTCCAAACAAGTCTGCTACAAAATCTGTTGCAGGAGCTTTTAAAATAGTCTCGGAATTCGCCACCTGGCGAATCTCTCCATCCTGCAAGACAGCAATACGGTCCGCCAATTTCAGAGCTTCATCCGTATCATGGGTTACAAAAATCGTTGTCATCCCAAATTCTTTATGCAATTCTTTCGTCAGAATCTGCAACTGTTTTCTCGAAATAGCATCCAAGGCTGAAAAAGGTTCATCCATGAGGAGAATCTTAGGCTGACCAATCATAGCACGAACAATTCCAACCCGTTGCTGTTCTCCACCAGATAGCTCACTTGGAAGTCGATGCCCATACTCGGATACTGGTAAACCAACCTTAGCCAAGAGCTCTTCTGTTTTCTGAGCAATTTCTTCCTTAGTCCAGCCCTTCATCTCAGGAATCAGGGCAATATTTTCCTCAACCGTTAGATTGGGAAAGAGAGCAATGGCCTGTAAAACATAACCAGTAGACAGACGAAGCTCCCGCTCGTCATAGTCTTTGATGCGCTTGCCATCCATATAAATATTTCCATCAGTCGGTTCCAAGAGACGGTTAATCATCTTAATCATGGTCGTTTTACCGGATCCAGAAGGCCCAACTAAAACCATAAATTCCCCATTATCAATCCGTAAATTGACATCTCTCAAGACATCTTTTTCTGTGTAGCGCAAGGCTACATTTTTGTATTCAATCATTCTTTGTCCTCATTTTAAAACTTTCCTCGATTGGTCATGTCTTCTACCTTAGGCATGACTTCCTTATTGTCCCAATGCTCCACAATTTTTCCATTTTCTAAACGGAAGATATTGTACTGGGCATAAGCAAGGCCATCAATCTGAGTCTGACCATAGCTAACCACATAATTTCCTTGTCCTAAGAGTTGGAAAATAAAGTCAAAAATGGCCTTTACTTATAAACAGCTAATTTGATCTATTTTAATCCTCTTTTGCCTTCTCTTTCAGATTCGCCAAAATTCTTTCTTGAAAGGCTTCAAATTGCCGAATTTCTTCCTCTGAAAATCCTTTGTAAAAGATCGTATCCAATTTCTGACTAACACGATGCCCCACTTCTTTCTGGGACTTGCCTAACTCCGTTAAAACTAAATACTTCTTACGCTTGTCTTTTCCACACGGACTAACAATTACAAGCTTTTGTTCCTCTAGCTTTTTTATCATAGTCGTCAGCGTATTATTCGCAAGCCCAGTCGCAAGCGCGATATCTGTCGCAGTTGCGCAGCCAGTTTTACTATTCCATAAAACCGCTAAAATCTTACCCTGTTCACCCCTATAAAGAGCCTCAGGATCTTGGCTCAGTAACTTCTGAAAAATCCGCCCATTCAACAAACGAATATGATGGGCTAGCAAATGACTATCTTTCATAACACCTCCAATTATTTCGATATCGAAATGAATAGAATAATTGTAACACTTGTCCTTTCAACTGTCAACTATTTCGATTTAGAAATAATTTTTGATAATGATTTACATCACCATACTCCGGTTCAACTAACTTTTAACGAGAGTTTCTAAACTCCTTCGTCCTCCAGTCTACAAAAGCCTTCCATCCGTACTATCCTATATTTTATTAGGAGACACGTTTTTCCTATCAGACCATTTATTTTAAAGATAGAAGTCAATCATAATTGCTTCCATCTGTTCTTCTATAGTATATTGAAGTTGGACTAGGGCACTGTATCTTCTAAAACATTGATAGAAAGCAATTTGAATTTCCCAATCAATTTGTTCGTATTTATACTCAATGAAAATCAAAGAGCAAACTAGGAAGCTAGCCGCAGGCTGCTCAAAACAGTGTTTTGAGGTTGTAGATAGAACTGACGAAGTCAGCTCAAAGCACTGCTTTGAGGTTACGGATGAAGCTGACGTGGTTTGAAGAGATTTTCGAAGAGTATTAATTTCACCTTACCCTATCTTTCTCATAGCACACTTCAAACAGCCTATCCCCTACCGTTTGACGATTCCTCACTTCGTTCCACTTCCATTACAGAAGTTTCATCACTACTATGGTCTCGGCTGACTTCTCATGATTCCTTGTTACTACGCTTTCAGCGCTCATGAGACCTCACGGGATAAGTCCTACATCTTTCCTCGTTTATACAAGATATGAGGACGTTAAAAGGTTAGAGTGAAAATAGGAAATCTGACGCAGAGTCTTTAGACTCTAGAAAGATTTATCTTTTTCACACAAACCTTAGTCCGAATTCAATTACTCTCGTGATTTACGCATATAGGTTACGACTACCTTTTTGGACTTTAGAGTTTCTGGCCCCCTTATCCGCTATATACGCCTTACTATCACCTTCCTGTTCGTAGAGCCACGATTTCGCTATCCCTTCCTCTGACGATTCTTATTTCCAGTGTCAGACTTAAAACGGTCTATCCCCAGACCGTTTTAATCCGCTACCTCACGATAGTCAGGCTTGGGAATCGCTATTGGGTTCACCGGTAGCAGGTGCCCACCGAGGACTTACACCTCAGATGCACAACATGCCCGTCGTACCAAAAAATACTTTGATCCACAATGGAATCAAAGCATTTTAAAAATCTCCCCATACATAAGCGCAGAAACTGCGGTTCCTCTGTACTTGGTTTCTTCTCTCTTGATAAAACGAGCCAAATTGAGCAACTCAGGTGCCGGATGTTTGGGATTTAGGAGCAATTCATGATTGACCAAACCTGAGAGACGAACTGCCAGCAATTGCTCATTTGTAGTAGGCAGTTTTTTAGCAGTATCTAGGAGAGCAGCAACTAAATCCTCACTCAAATCATGTCGAGCATGATTGTAAAGATCTTTTATAAGGCTTTCTAGGTTTGGTTCTACCATCCCTACCACCTCCTTATGTTTAATAATGTTTAATCAAATCAACCGTTGAACGATCCAATTTCTTCACCAAGGCTTGTAAGAAGGCTTGCGCTTCTAGGAAGTCATCCATTGCATAAAGTGTTTGGTGAGAATGGATATAACGAGCACAGACTCCGATTGTTGTTGATGGGACACCACCATTTTTCAGATGTGCTGCGCCAGCGTCTGTTCCGCCTTTACCACAGTAGTATTGGTACTTGATACCAGCTTCTTCAGCTGTTGTCAAAAGGAAATCCTTCATTCCTGGGAGAAGCAAGTGACCTGGATCGTAGAAACGAATCAAGGTTCCATCTCCAATCCTGCCTTGACCGCCATAAACATCACCAGCAGGTGAGCAGTCAACTGCTAGGAAAACTTCTGGGTCAAACTTGGTTGTGGAAGTATGCGCACCACGGAGACCAACCTCTTCTTGGACGTTAGAACCCAGATAGAGTTCATTGCCAAGTTTCTGACCTGACAGAGCTTCCGCCAACTCGCTAACCATAAGAACACCGTAGCGGTTGTCCCAAGCTTTTGAGATGATATTTTTTTCATTGGCTGTCAAGATTGCAGAGCTATCTGGTACGATGGTATCACCAGGACGGATTCCAAAACTTTCTGCCTCAGCCTTATCCGCAAAACCGCCATCAAAGACGATATCGGCAATGGCTGGCATGGTTGGTCCCCCCTTTCCACGAGTCAAATGCGGCGGAACAGAACCTGAAATCACAGGAATTTCACGACCGTCACGAGTCAGAAGTTTGAAACGTTGGCTGCTGACTACCATGGGGTTCCAGCCACCGATTTCTACGACACGGAAGGTACCATCTGGCTTGATTTCGCTGACCATAAAACCAACTTCATCCATGTGAGAAGCGACCAAGACGCGCGGCGCATCCGCTGCTTCTGAATGTTTAATACCAAAAATACCACCCAAGCCATCTGTCACCACTTCATCCACATGCGGTGTCAATTTTTCACGAAGATAAGCACGGACAGGCGCCTCATGACCTGAGATAGCAGCAAGTTCTGTTACTTCTTTAATTTTTGAAAATAATGTTGTCATTTCAGTTCCTTCTTTCTTTCATCCATTTTACCACTTTTTAGAGGAGAAGGATAGTGGGAAGGTGGATAGTTTCTTACTCAGTTTTCCTATAAAAAAGAGAGACAGATATTCTTTCAGGAATTTTTCTTTCTTTTTTACATTAAATTGTCAGAAATTTTATTGACAGATTAGAAAAAACATGTTACAGTAATATCCGCAGGTATCTTTCGATACCAAATCTACATGAAAGGACGGGGTATGAAACTTTCTCATTATTTAATTGGCTTACTTCTGCTCCTAGTCTTTCTCTCTATTAGCATTGGAACCAGTGATTTTTCATGGGGAAAACTCTTTGCTTTCGACCAGCAGACCTGGCTACTATTTCAGGAGTCCCGTCTTCCAAGAACCATCAGTATTCTCCTTGCGGCCTCTAGTATGAGTATGGCAGGCCTTCTCATGCAGACCATCACTCAAAATCAGTTTGCTGCTCCGAGTACAGTTGGAACCACTGAAGCCGCCAAACTGGGAATGGTATTGAGCCTCTTTATCTTTCCGTCTGCGAGTCTAACCCAAAAGATGCTCTTCGCTTTTGTTTCATCCATCATATTTACCCTCTTCTTCCTAGCCTTTATGACCATTTTTACTGTAAAGGAAAGGTGGATGTTGCCTCTGATTGGAATCATCTATAGTGGGATTATCGACTCAGTCACAGAAGTTATCGCCTATCGTTTCAATCTGGTTCAGAGTATGAGTGCTTGGACCCAAGGATCCTTCTCCATGATTCAGACTCATCAGTATGAGTGGCTCTTCTTAGGCCTCATCATCCTGATAGCCGTTTGGAAATTATCCCAAACCTTCACTATCATGAATCTAGGGAAAGAAACCAGCGAGAGTTTGGGGATTTCCTACTCCCTACTTGAAAAACTGGCCCTCTTTCTGGTGGCACTAACGACTAGTGTCACCATGATTACCGTGGGTGGCTTGCCATTTCTCGGGGTCATCGTTCCCAATCTTGTTCGCAAGCGCTATGGAGATAATCTAAGCCAGACCAAACTCATGGTCGCACTGGTTGGTGCCAATCTAGTTCTGGCCTGCGACATCCTATCCCGAGTTCTGATTCGGCCCTATGAGCTGTCTGTCAGTCTTCTACTAGGAATCATTGGTAGCCTCGTCTTTATCCTACTTCTCTGGAGAGGGGGACGAAAAGATGCAGTTTAAAAGCAAACATACCAAACTCTTCTGCCTTCTCATTATTCTGGCCATTGGAGCTTGTCTCCTCTATTTTTGGCCCATCACCCACCTGTCTGCCTTTGCCTGGAAGCTACGTTCCCAAAAAATTGTCGTTTATCTCTTGGTAGCTATCGCGACTGGGATTTCGACCATTAGTTTTCAAACCCTGACGGAAAATCGTTTCCTGACGCCAAGTATTTTGGGAATCGAATCCTTCTACGTCCTACTACAAACCCTACTACTGGTTTTTGAAAGTAAGTTTCTTCAACTCGGGAAGTCTCCCATTTTAGAATTCCTAGTCTTACTTCTACTTCAATCCCTCTTCTTTCTCGCCTTGCAAGGCTACTTGAAGACACTGATGAAGCAAGACCTTGTCTTCATTCTGTTGATCTGTCTAGCCCTCGGAAGTCTCTTTCGAAATATCAGTACCTTCCTTCAGGTCCTGATGGATCCAAACGAATACGATAAACTGCAGAATAGTCTCTTTGCCTCCTTTCAACATCTCAACACTTCCATCCTAGCCATTGGTTCTCTGATTATCCTTGCTTTGACAATCTTTTTCTTTCAAAAAGCAGTCATTCTGGATGTCTTGCACCTGCAAAGAGAAACAGCTCAGGTATTGGGACTCGATGTTGAAAAAGAACAGAAAGAACTCCTCTGGGGTATCGTACTTTTGACCTCAACAGCAACTGCCCTGGTAGGACCTATGGCCTTCTTCGGCTTTATGCTAGCCAACCTCACTTACCTAATTGTCAAAGACTATCGGCACAAGTTGCTCTTTATCGTGGCCATTCTGGTCGGATTTATCAGTTTGACCTTGGGGCAGGCCTTGATTGAACGAGTCTTTGCGCTGGAAATTCGCATCAGTATGATCATCGAGAGTGTGGGTGGCTTCTTATTCTTTATCTTACTTTATAGGAGGGCGCGTCGGTGAAACTGGAAAACATTGACAAATCCATTCAAAAACAGGATATTTTGCAAGGCATTTCGCTTGAAGTCAGTCCTCAGAAACTGACAGCCTTCATTGGTCCAAATGGTGCTGGAAAATCGACTCTCCTCTCCATCATGAGCAGACTGACCAAGAAAGATCAGGGAATTCTCAGTATCAAAGGTCGTGAAATCGAGAGTTGGAATTCGCAAGAACTAGCCCAAGAACTGACCATCCTAAAGCAGAAGATCAATTACCAGGCAAAATTAACCGTTGAAGAACTGGTCAGCTTTGGACGTTTTCCCTACAGCCGAGGACGCCTGAGAGAAGAAGACTGGGAAAAAATTCGAGAAACTCTGAACTATCTGGAACTGATAAACTTAAAAGACCGCTACATCGATAGTCTGTCTGGCGGCCAGCTCCAACGTGTCTTTATCGCTATGGTACTGGCCCAGGA
Organism: Streptococcus sp. 1449; assembly: GCF_013276805.1. Lineage (NCBI taxonomy): Bacteria > Bacillati > Bacillota > Bacilli > Lactobacillales > Streptococcaceae > Streptococcus > Streptococcus sp. 1449. The sequence continues at coordinate 7,871 of NZ_VMLS01000072.1, read as the reverse complement.
TACGGACTTTATCTTGCTGGACGAACCACTCAACAATCTCGATATCAAGCAAAGCGTCAGCATGATGCAGATTCTTCGGCGACTGGTGGAGGAACTCGGCAAGACCATTATCATCGTCCTCCACGATATTAACATGGCCAGCCAGTATGCGGATGAAATTATCGCCTTCAAGGACGGTCAAGTCTTTAGCAAGGGAAGAACCAATCAAATCATGCAGGCTGACCTGCTCAGTCAACTCTATGAGATTCCTATCACGCTAGCTGATATCAATGGCAAAAAGATCTGTATCTATAGCTAGTAACATAGAAGCTCAAGTTAGAGAACCTTCGGTCTCTTAGTCAATAAGACCAAGAGACTCCCTAAATCGTTATCACATTTTAAAAAGGAGAAATCATGAAAACATCCCTTAAACTTTATTTCACTGCCCTAGTGGCCAGCTTCTTGCTTCTACTTGGTGCATGCAGTACAAATACAAACTCAAGCACTAGTCAGTCGGAAACAAGCAACTCTGCTCCAACAGAGATAACCATTAAAAGTTCACTAGACGAAGTCAAACTTTCCAAAGTTCCTGAAAAGATTGTGACCTTTGACCTCGGCGCTGCGGATACTATTCGTGCTCTAGGATTTGAAAAAAATATCGTTGGAATGCCTACAAAAACAGTACCAACCTATCTCAAAGACCTAGCTGGAAAAGTTAAAAATGTTGGTTCTATGAGAGAACCTGATTTAGAAGCTATCGCCGCCCTTGAGCCTGATTTGATTATTGCTTCCCTACGTACACAAAAATTCGTAGACAAATTCAAAGAAATCGCCCCAACAGTTCTCTTCCAAGCAAGCAAGGACGACTACTGGACTTCTACCAAGACTAATATCGAATCCCTAGCAAGCGCCTTTGGTGAAACTAGTACACAGAAAGCCAAGGAAGAATTGGACAAGCTAGACAAGAGCATCCAAGAAGTCGCTACTAAAAATGAAAGCTCTGACAAAAAAGCCCTTGCCATCCTCCTCAATGAAGGAAAAATGGCTGCCTTTGGTGCCCAATCTCGTTTCTCTTTCTTGTACCAAACCTTGAAATTCAAGCCAACTGATACTCAATTTGAAGATTCTCGCCACGGACAAGAAGTCAGCTTTGAAAGTGTCAAAGAAATCAATCCTGACATCCTCTTTGTCATCAACCGTACTCTTGCCATCGGTGGGGACAACTCTAGCAACGACGGTGTCCTAGAAAATGCCCTTATCGCTGAAACACCTGCCGCTAAAAATGGTAAGATTATCCAACTAACACCAGACCTCTGGTATCTAAGTGGAGGAGGTCTTGAATCAACAAAACTCATGATTGAAGACACACAAAAAGCTTTGAAATAAGCCACTTCAAACTCAATTTAATACTCAATGAAAATCAAAGAGCAAACTAGGAAACTAGCCGCAGGTTGCTCAAAACACTGTTTTGAGGTTGCAGATAGAAGCTGACGTGGTTTGAAGAGATTTTCGAAGAGTATAAAATTTTGACATTCTAAAACGCATCCTATCAAGTTCACTCAAACCTGATAGGATGCGTTTTTATCATTTTGAAATCTATTTACCTCACCTCATTCCCCTTCTTGATTCCGTTTGAGGGAAAAGTGGTCTGGGACGGAGTCCTTACCTGTTTTCGACCAGGGATGGCAACGTAAAATCCGAGCCAAGCCCATCAAAACACCCTTGAAGCCATGTTTTTCAATAGCCTGAATCATGTAGTTGGAACAAGTCGGCTCAAAGCGACAAGAGGGTGGAAAGGCTGGTGAGATAAACCGTTGGTAAAAGCGCACAGGCGCTATTAAAATTCGTTTCATTATTTCTTGGTTACAGCCATGGTGTGTAGTTGGCTGATTTCTTTTTTATTAAGACGACGGGATTCTCCTGGACGAAGTCCTGTCAAGTCTAGATGTCCAAAACGGGTCCGTGACAACTTATCTACTTGGAGACCGACAGCTTCAAACATCTTTTTAACCTGGTGGTTACGCCCTTCATGGATAGTCAACTGCACCACAGAGCGGTTTTTGACTGGGTCCACTTTGAGAATCTCATAGACAGCCGGTTTGGTTTTCTTACCATCAATCTCAAGTCCACGGGTCAAGGGGCGGAGATTATCCTTATTGGCCACACCTTTAACACGCGCGACATAAACCTTGTCAATCTCATTACGAGGGTGAATCATCTCATCCGTAAAATCCCCATCATTAGTCAAAATCAAAACTCCTGATGTATCCCAGTCCAAACGACCTACAGGGTAGATGCGCTCTTTCACGTTGGGCAAGAGGTCGACAACCGTCTTGCGGCCCTTGTCATCTATCACACTGGAAATGACACCGCGTGGTTTGTTAAGCAGATAATAGACCTTTTCTTCGTTGTAGATAGGTTGGCCTTCAACTTCAACCTTATCGCCTGACTTGATAGTGGTTGCTAGTTCACGTACCACTTGGCCGTTAACCGTCACCAAACCTTGCTTGATCAGCTCTTCTGCTTTTCTCCTACTGGCCACACCTGCGTGGGCAATATACTTATTGATTCTCATCTTCTTCTATCCTTTCACCAAATAATTGGCTTTCTTGGGCTTGAATCTCAAGCTCATCAATCACTGGTAATTCTTCCAAATGGTTAATTCCCATGTAATCTAGGAAATAATCTGTAGTCACATAGAGGTTGGGGCGACCCAACACTTCTTTTTTCCCGTCTTCTCGTATCAAGTCAAAGGCCTGCAACTTTGCCAAGGCCCCACTCGAGTTGACCCCACGGATGGCATCAATCTCTATCCGTGTGATGGGCTGTTTGTAAGCAATGATGGACAAGGTTTCAAGGGCAGCCCGAGATAAACTCTGGTTGATAGGTGCCTTAGAGTATTCCTTCAAAATCTCTGCAAATTGAGGCTTGGTCACCAATCTATAAGCGCCCCCTGTCTCAATTAGAGCCAAACTGGAATCTGGGGCCTTTTCATACTTCTGGGCTAATTTTTCTAAACTCTGTTGGATGCCTGTCGGTGGCAGAGAGAGGAGTTCAGCTAACTGGCGGACTCTAATCCCATCTTCACCCGCTACAAACAAGAGCGCTTCTATTTTTGCTAAAGTACTCATCTTTCCTCTCTATCAAGTCTAGCTTTGGGCCACTTGACTTTCTTCCTTCTTTTCCATGAGATAAATATCTCCGAAACTCTCCTCTTGTACGAGGGTTAGCTCCTGGGTTTTGATTAACTCTAGGGTTGCCAAAAAGAGGGTGATGACCTCTTGGAGATTCTGGGCTTCCTTAAACAAATCCTGCAAGCTCAATTGATCTCGTCCAGCCAAGGACTCTTTCACGATAATCATCATGTCCTCAATCTTATACTCATCCCTCAAGATAGTCGTGTGGTTCTGTGCAAACTCCTCTTTTTTCTTGGCTAGGATATTTGAAAAAGCCAAAAAGAGATCAATGGTCGTCTTGTCATGCACAAGCTCCGCATCTTCGTATATCAACTCTGTCGGCGCTTTGGAATAGTGCTGGGCCCGTTCTTGGTGTTTGGCTTCCAAGTGCTCCCCCAAGAGCTTGAACTTGCGGTATTCTTCAATTTGAGAGAGAAGATCCTGCTCCAGGTCATCTTCCAAATCTGTCACTTCCGCTACCTTTGGCAAGAGCTTGCGGCTCTTAATCAACATGAGCTGACTGGCCATAACCATGTACTCACCCGTCACTTCCAGACGCATGGCCTGCAGGGTTGAGACATAGGCTAGATACTGTTCGATAACTTCCGTAATGGGCACATCGTAGATATCCATCTGATACTTAGAAACCAGGTGCAAGAGCAAGTCCAGGGGCCCTTCAAAATCTTTTAATTTAATATCCATTATCTATATTTTTCTAAGGTCAGGACTGTTTTTAATCCTAATTTTTTTGCAATTTCGTACAAATCGACCTTGTTTTCTATTTGTCTTAGAATAAACTGTTCACGTAAGACTTGAGCTGATAAGGTTGAGAAACCTTTCTCCTTGACAAAAGCTTCTAACTGACGAAAGGCCCACTGACGAGAATAGGCTTTCCCTCCCCTTTCAAAGAGATATATCTGGCCCATCAAGGGTTCCAACTCCGAAAGCAAGGTCGTGGGAATGCTGACAATCCTCTGTTGGGAAGCCTTGCTGATTCGCAACACCTGAAAATCCAGATTGATGTCCGCAACCTTGATGGCTAAAATCTCACTGGGCAAGAGCCCCATTTCTAGGATTAAGAGCGCTAGCAAGCGTCCCTCTGGATGGTCGCTTTCCTGCCAAAAAGAGTCTAGGTATAGAATCTCTGGCTTTTCCGTCTTCTTTTCAGCTTGTTTGGCTAATTCCAAGCGGTAAAAGCTGTCCACCTCTCCTTTTTGATAGAGAAAGTATAGAAATTGGTTACAGGCCGAAATCTTTCGCTTCTGGGCGCTGATTTTTAGATTGGCTAGCTGGGCTTGGTAAATCTTGAGACTGGTCTCAGAAATCCGCTCACCTACCATGTCTAAAAATTGCTCCAAATCATACTTATAGGACTGCTTGGAATTGACAGACAAGCCCTGCTTTTCCTCTAAAAAGGCTGAAATCCTGTCTCTCATTGGCATCGAATCTCATATTCCTTACTAAAGTCATGCAAGAGGGCATTAACGGCCTTGAGGATGGACTTGCGCGTAATAATCCCTTGGAAAATACCCTCTGCATCCACAACCGGTAAGAAGGACTCATCTACTAGCTTGTGCAAGACCTCCGTAATGGTGAAATCAGGCGAAACAACCGCTACGTCCGTTTTTGTCATATGAACGATATCCGTATCCGCCATGATTTCTTGGCTCAAGTCATGCTCCATCTGATAAGCCATAATATCTCTGAGTCCAATCGTCCCAACAAACTGTTTTTCATCTGTCACAACAGGAACACGGGTATAGGTCATCTGACTGAGCAAGAGGGTCGCATGATCCGCATTGTGGGTATCAATCAACACAGCTAGATTTTTAGCAGGGGTCAAAAAAGTTTCCTCCTGCCCCAACAAGAAAGTCTCAAACTCCTTGGCAATCATCGGCTAAACTCCTTGGACAAACCTGGATACACCTCGTGATCTCGTGTCAAAAAGTCCACTTTGAAGTAACTATCATCAATCTCCACACGAGCATAGAGACATTCTCTGATGGTACCTCGTGGTTGACTGATAGAACCTGGATTTAGAAAGAGGATCTTGCCTTCCAACCAAGCACTTGGCACATGCAAGTGACCATAGAGGCAGATAGCGGCCTCTTCCTCCTGAGCCCAGTAGTCCAACTTTTGAAAGTTGAAATTGATGTCAAACAAGTGACCATGAGTTTGGATAATCTTGGTCGAACCAAGCTCAGTCACCAGACGTTCTGGGTAGCCGGCGTAGAAGTCCATGTTCCCTTTAACAACGCGGATGCCCTCCCAAAGTGGAGAATCCGGACGTAGTTCAGAATCGCCGTTATGAAAAACGGCATCGACTTTGCCCACATAGCGATCACGGACTTCTTCCACAATCAAGCTATCGCCATGGGAATCGCTCATTACAATGATGGTTTGCTTTGCCATGATGGAAATACCTCCAAAAGTTTCTTAACGGCTAAGGCACGGTGAGATTGACTATTTTTTTCTTCCAGGGTTAATTCAGCTGATGACTCACCTGTTTCTCCTACAAGGAAGAGGGGATCATAGCCAAAGCCATTTTCACCCTTAGGTTCAAAGTTAATATAACCTGACCAGTCTGCTTCAACAACTAAACTTTCCTTATTTGGGCTGGCTACGACTAGGGTTGTGTGGAACTGAGCCGAGCGGTCCTTGAGTTCAAAGACCATGGCCAATTCGTGCAAGAGTTTGGCATTATTTTCACGGTCAGTTGCTCCCACACCTGCGAAACGAGCTGACCAGACGCCTGGTAAGCCACCAAGGACATCGACTTTGAGACCAGAATCATCTGCCAAAACCATCTTGCCCGTTAATTGAGAAATGGTTTCTGCCTTGAGACGGGCATTTTCTTCGAAGGTCATGCCTGTTTCAGCTACTTCAGGCAGGTCAGGATAGTCATTAAGATTTTCCACATCGTAGCCTAACTTATCAAAGATAGCTCGGAACTCTTTGGTCTTGCCTTCGTTACGAGTCGCAATCAATAAGGTTTCTCTGACCTTGTTTGTCTCAAAGAATGCTTCTACATCAACACCTTCTTTAGGCAATTCTACATGCAGGAGTTGCCCATTTTCAACTAAGAGAACCCCCCCCTGACGTTGAATGACTTCTACATTTCGTCCCATTTCTTGGTTGAGGATATCTACCACAAAAGACAATAAACGGTAGAGGGAACCATAGCGTAAAACAGTAACAGAAACAGGAAAACCTCGATCCTCATCGCGAAATCTTTGGGCAAACTCCAATAGAGGAAAATCCAAGTCATCATCCGTCAACGTCCGGACGCCACCAAAAATACCATAGGACCCGACATACCAGTCCTGTTCATCCTTATATTCATAAATTTTATTTGTCATAATTCTACATGCTCCACATGAATCTCTTTTTCCAGCCATTCTTCACCAATTTGTGCAAAACTTTGGCTGCTGGCTGTTGTGTAAAAACGGTGATTAAGTGGTCCAGCATCGCGACCACGATTGATTTCAAAATAATTAAGTAAGACTGAGATGTCCCGTACGCACTCTGCTCCACTATCGATGAGCTGAACCTTTGGTCCCATGACATTTTGAATAATAGGTCTGAGCAATGGATAATGGGTACAACCCAAAATCAGGCTATCCACCTTTCCAACCAAGGGACGCAGGGTTTCATAGACCACTTTCTTGGTAACACTGGTTGACAGGGCGCCAGACTCGACCAAGGGGGCAAACTTGGGACAGGCCAAACTCTCCACCTGTAAGTCTGGAGCCAGATCATGAATTTTCTGACGATAGATATCTGATTGTACCGTCATGGGCGTTCCAATCACACCTATTTTCCCACCTTGACTGGACTTGATAGCTGCCGAAGCTCCTGGCAAAATAACACCTAGGACAGGAATATCTAGTTGAGCCTTGATTTCTTCCCAGACGACCGCAGTCGCAGTATTACAAGCAATGACAATCATTTTGACATCCTTGGTCAAAAGAAAGTTGACCAACTGCCAAGTATATTCACGAATTTGCTCAGCAGGACGGGGACCATAGGGAGCCCGTGCCGAATCTCCAATATAGACGATTTCTTCATGGGGAAGCTGGCGCATGAGCTCGCGCACAACGGTCAAGCCCCCGACACCCGAATCCAAAAAACCAATTGGGCGATTATCCATACAGTCTTCTTTCTAGTCTTTTTTCTGATTGATAGTTCATTATGATTACCGTTCCTTATGAACTGAATAATGACAGCCTAATCAATAACTATCTCTCTTAATCATAATCAAATATCAATAGAATGCAAGGAAAAAGTCTCATCCCTAAACCCTTAGCCAACATAGTGAGAAGTCTGGAACTTTCATCCCAGACTTTTCCTTATCTATTTTTTCTTTTTATTGTTAGCAAGGGCTGCCTTTTGTTGGCGAATGATTTGGTGGTAAACTTGTTGTACCTTGGCTTCGCTTGGTTTTTGACCATTTGCACTCAAAAGAGTACGAACTGCTTCAGCATTCAAACGTGGGTTGTCAGCGAATTCCTTTTCGATTTGCTTACGAACCAAGTACATTCCTCCAATAGCTCCTCCTAAAAAAGCTAGCACAATCAATACAATTGCTAAAAGTAAATCCATCATTTTTCTCCTGTTTCTTTTTGAGTCCCTTTCATTATACCACAAACTAGTCACCCTGACTAGTTTGTTTTACGCTATCAGGGATGGAATGTAATTCGAATGTGAGAATGTCTT
>NZ_VMLS01000071.1:0-10740 GCF_013276805.1 Streptococcus sp. 1449 | reverse complement strand
CAGCTCGACCACGTTCAAGACCTTCTGCACGACCTCTCTCCAACCCTTTTTCTTCAGCTTGTTCCAAGGCATAGTCCTGCGCTAGCAAGGCTTGTTCTTCGCGTCTGCGTTGTTCACTAAACATCTCCCTGTCCTCCTCGGACCAGCTCTTGTAGTCCAGCAGTTGATCTGCTTGGCTGATGGCTCGCTCGGGTTCCTGAGTAAAGGGCTTATTACCAAAAAACTCCAACCACGGCTTGCGAACCTCGTCTTTGCTGGTTTCTCTGTATTTTTTTAGTTCCAAGAACGCCATCTTAACCAGATGATTTTCTTGTCCATTATTGGTGATGGTTAAAACCTCACCTGTCGTATCCTCGCGCATACTAAAACTATGAAAAGCTAGGTCATCTGAAAAGTAATTGCTGTCCACAATTGCGATAGCGTATACTGGTGCAATGTGTTTGTAGCTCTGGTGAGTATTTCCTTCTTGCTGGCGGATTTTTTCTAGGTTTTGATTGACCTGACTACACAAATAAGCCCACAGGCGATTGATGAAAAAATTCTGATGATGGACTTGAATCTCAATGATTACTTGAGTGCCATTATCTAGTTCAGCTAAAACATCTATACTGGTATAGAAATCCTGTGCCGAGTACGGCAGGGAAGGCAAGACGTGAATATTGCTTCCCTCCAAAATGGTCACATTTTTGGCTGGCAAGTCCAGCATATCGCGAATAAACTGACAAGTGATTTCTGGGTTGCTGAAAATTTTCTTAGCAACCAAGTCATTAGTTGGGCTAATGCCCGGATGTCTTAAAATCATCCATTTCCTCCTTTTATTATACCATAGTTTTAAATCTAGGTTTACTAGATTTACTGCTACTATCTATTTATTCGGAAAAGAAATGAATTGTAAAGATATTTTATCTCGTTTCAACTAGAATATGAGCTTGATCAACCAACTGTCCATTAACAGTCAGATTTAGATAGAAATCTAAGGTCTTATCAGCAACAAAATACAGGGTTGGTATGCACAAATCTTTTTTGCTTTCTCCAGTTTGGAATTGAAGGACTTGAATCTCGTCCTGATAGGCGACACCATGGACACCTGTCCCCGGTTGAATCGAAATCTTAGCTTCCAAAGGAGTACTACTTTCGCTACGTTCAATCCTAAAATGAAGAGTCTCTCCCTTTGCCACAGCTAGGCTTTTTTCTGCAAATGCTAATCCCTGAACAACTTCTTTTTTTGATAAGCTAGGAGTTTTATAGAGGGAAATCTTGGTCAGTACAGGTAAATCCTGTGACTCTGTAATCATCACGCGCACCTTCTGTGCCTCTACTATCGGCCCTCGCAAGAGGCGCTTATGACCAACTGTGAAGCCCCTGGCAAACTCCTGCCAGACACCATCCACCTCTACTTGCACATGAAAAGCAGCGATTCGTTGCCCTAGCTTCAAATCTTCTCTTAACTCAAGCACATCGAAAGTTTTAGGCGCCCCTAAGTCTAATTCTAGTTGGATGGGCAAGTCTACATCGCTTGCCCAAGAACTAGTCTCAAGGCCATCTGTCAGATGATGACAAGCAAAGTCTGCGGAAAGAGCTGGACCAGATACCTTGGCTCCCAAAGCCAAATCTTCTTTATAGAGCTCATTGCGATAGGCCGCAAATTCATAGAGGCGTTCAATATCCTTTCCATCAAATAGACCATCTTGATTCGGCGGAATATTGAGCAAGAGAGGCATGCCCCTCCCTACCGAGTGAAAATAAATCTCGACCAACTCCTCAAGAGACTTAGGATCCTGATCTTCATGGTAAAACCAACCCGGCCGGATGGAAACATCTGCCTCACCGATTGAAAAAATCGTACCCGAGGGATCCCCATGTTGAAGATAGTCCAACTCTGCTTCTGTCCCTAGTTTATCAGGATTCACCTTTTGCCACAGGGGATCACCAGCATATCCTCGTTCATTGCCAATCCAGCGGATACTGGTGCCTTCTGTTGAAAAAATTAAGCAATCTCCCTGCAGGTCACGAATGGTTTCAAACCATTTTTCAAATTCATAATTGATCTTTTGAGCACCCTCTCCTCTGGCACCATCCATCCAGACCTCAGCAAATTTCCCTCCATTTCCATAAGCAGGATTTGATAAAATCTCCTTCAGCTGAGCCAGATAATAGGCATTATAGTCCGCTTCTCGGTTCACATGATAGAGCGGGCTGTGGGCATCCCAGGGTGACAGGTAGACCCCCATATCCATATCAAATTCTGTAGCAGCTTGAGATACTTCAAGGAGCAAGTCCCCCTCTCCATCCCTCCAAGGACTGGCCTTAACCGAATAATCTGTGTGAGCCGTCGGATAGAGGACAAAGCCATCGTGGTGCTTGACCACCAAAATCAACTTCTTAAAGCCCGTTTCCTTGAGCACGCGAATCCACTCACGCGCATCTAACTGTGTCGGGTTAAAGTGTTCAGGATCCTCCTGACCTGTCCCCCATTCCTGGTCATAAAAGGTATTAGGCCCAAAATGGATAAAGGCTGCTAGTTCATCCTCTAAATACGCTAACTGGGCCTGACTAGGCAAGGGGCCATGCGGTTTTATTGCTCTTACCATACTACTTCCTATCTACATTTTTCTTTACTTTTTTGGCATACACTTGCAATTCTGTTAAGGCTAGGGGGCTTGCCAAGTTTTCAAATCGAAGACGAAGGGCATAGGTTTCCACCTTGTCAAATTCAAAACGAAGCTCCTCATCCTTGTCACTTGACACTTTTCGGATAGCTGATACAGGGCGCCAATTCTCCTCTTGTTTGAGCAGAGAATCCTTGTCCAAATGATTTGGAGTCCGAGGCAAGCTAGGCTCATTCCCTACATAATAATCGATATGGGTAGGATCCACCGCCACGTAGTCTTGATTTTCGACATAATACAAGGTCACATTATCCACAAATCGCGGTTTTAAAATCCCTGCATCTCCAAAAAGAATGCCGACATTGGCTTGCTCTGACTTGGCAATCCAAGTATTGGCTGTCGATTTCTTCCGAGAAATGACCTTGTCATTGAGGTAAGAGACTGGGTGATTAGGCTCTGAGTGGGAAGCAAATACCAGAGGCAGGTTGGATCCTGTCCACTGATTGGAAATGACTTCCCCATCTACACTGGCATCTGTCACATGAATGGTGACTGTTGCTGGCAACTCACAGCCCGCTACTTGTCCTGTAAGAATACATTCTCCTACCTGAGCATAGACTTGAGGATCGAGTTCATCCCAAGTCACCTTGGCCGTATCTCGTCTGCCATCTGATAAGACTAGCTTAACTCGGTCTGGTAGGTGTGGGGCTTCCTTGACAAGCGTCCAAATCCTTTCAGTCTCAATAGCGCAAATCCCTTGGACACAAATCTGAGCAGAAGCCTTTAAATCCAGCCCTTCCAGCTGACCAGATACCATAAACTCATGAAAGCTTGCCATATCTTCTTCGGAGATTGCCTCCCAAACAACCTTGACTCGTTTTGCACCGCCAAACTCATAGTCCACCAAGACCGAAGACGGAAGCTGTGGATAAGTCCCCCTATCTGTATACAAGCGAAGTGGTCTTACAGAAACTGGCTTCCCTAGTGAGCTATTTTCTGCCACCTGCAGATGTATTTGATAGGTCTTTCCTTGATAAATAGCACTGATAGCCAAGTCCCCTGCAGACAAGCAATGAAGCACTCCCTGCTTGATAATGGCGTGGGCACTACCACTCGTCTCCCAAATCACTTCACTATTCCCCACCTTGTTCACAGGGTTATCCACAGTTTGTGGATAAAGTCCAATGGCTGGGGAATCCCCTTCTTGTAATCCTGACTGCTTGTCCACTCGAATCTCAAATAAGCGCTGATTTTTCACTAGCTGGCAATCAAAAGTCTCTCCCACTAAAAGATCAAAACTTGCTGGCTCTAGCCCTCTAGCACTGGCTTTTACTCTCACTCGACCTGCCTGCTCCAAGCTCTGAACCAAAAGTACACCTCTGCCATGAAAGGCTTTCCTCTGAAACCGAGCATTTTTCTGGGCTTGGTAACGTTCACGACTGGCCTGCCTACCATTATCCACACCTACAATACGAGCAGGGCCTTCAATTTTAAAATGAAGCTGATTGGAAGCAGTCGGCACCCAATTTCCAGCTTGGTCCAATACATCAAAATAAAGATAGAGGAGATCTTGCCCATCTGGCTCCAGTTGTGTTTTCTCGGCATGTAAGCCGATTTGGGCTGGCTTACCTGCAGTCACCACCTTATCTTCTGCCACAAGCTGACCTTGACAGTCATAGGCCACAGCACGCAATTCTCCCGGTTGATAAGCCAAAGGCCATTCGAGATAGAGTTGGTCAGAACCTTCTCCCTCTTGGTATTTTCTGCCATCTGAAGTCCATTTCTCCTGAAAGGTCTTCCTACCTTGAGATTTTCCATTGAGAAATAGCTCTACTGAACCAGCATTTGAATACACTCGAACAAGGATATCCCCATACTTATCCACAACTTGTTGATAACTCTTGTGGATTTCCCAATTCCAGTGAGGTAGGATATGAACCATGGGATACTGATCTAGGTCCAACCACTGACTTTGATAGAAATAATAGTCATTTTTAGGAATCCCTGCCGTATCCACAAGCCCAAAATAGGAACTCTTTACAGGCATGTCATTTTGATTGTGCCAAGGAGTGGGCTCACCAATATAGTCCACTCCTGTCCAAATAAACTGACCCGCATAGTCTAGCCGATTTCTATCTGCTATCCAAGAAGCCGTCGCTGTCTTCCCCCAAGGAACTCGATCATTTCCATAGTCTGACTGTTCAAAATTCCGCACGCGGCGATTATCCCCAACCCATTCCTTAGCTGGGCGAAAATAGCTATCACGCGTTCGGGTAGCCGATGAGGTTTCAGACCCATAAAGTTGCCACTTAGGATGTCTTTTGCGAATCCCGTCAATATTATCTTCCGAGTAATTTAAGCCCACCACATCCAGCAAATTGGCTATCTTTTCATGACCTCCAGAACCATCGCCAAAGCGGAATTGATCCATTCCCATGGTCACAAAACGACTCTCATCCACTTCCTTGACCCTTTCTAGCAAGCGTTTGATCGTCTTCAATGAATGAGCATCGCCATTTGCTTCGCTGACTTCATTTCCCAAGGACCACATAAAAATAGCTGGATTGTTCTTGCCACGCTCAATCATGATGCGCAAATCGTAATCTGACCAGAAATCGCCTGCTTTCGCATCTGGGTGAGTCGCTTCTTCCTCAAAAAAGCGACCATAATCATATTCTTTCTTGCCTCCATACCAGGTATCAAAGGCTTCTTCTTGGATAAGTAAGCCCATTTTGGCAGACAGATCCAGCAAAATACTACTAGCTGGATTATGGGTAATTCGGATAGCATTGACCCCCATTTCCTTCATCTGGCGCAAGCGTCTCTCAGCAGCTGACTTGTTTTCCACAGCTCCCAATGCTCCGTAGTCATGGTGCAAACAAACCCCATGAATCTTCAACCAGCGACCATTTAGAAAGAAACCCTTATCCGCTTGCCAATCCATATAGCGGTAACCAAAAGTCTCCTCTTCTTCATCAACCAAAATGCCATTTTTGTAGAGGCGAGTCTTCAATTGGTAAAGGTGAGGATGATCAATATCCCAAAGCAAGGGTTGAAAAATTGATATGGCTTGTTGGAAATGATGTTTGCCTCCAGACTCAATCACTAGAGAGTCTGTCGCCTGCCAGTCTGAAACCTGTTGTCCATCATACCAGATACTCTGCTCCAAATATACCGACACGGACTGAGGCCCATTATTTGAAACCTTGCTTTCAAGCTGGGTTTCCACCCACCCAGCTCTTTGTTCCTTTAGCTTAGGACTTGCTATCGTAATCCCATACAAATCCAGATGCACCGAATCTGTCATCAATAATTTTACTTCTCGATAAATACCGCTACCAGAGTACCAACGACTGCTAGGTTGCTTATTTTCCACAAAAACCGCAAGCTGGTTGGCCGTCCCATCATTTCTTAGATAAGGGGTGATATCATAAGAAAAGGGTGTGTAGCCATTGGGATAATAGCCCAACACTTGTCCGTTAATATAGACTTGGGCATTCATGTAAACCCCGTCAAAGAGCAAACGCACCGAAACAAGACTGGCATCTTCTTCCAAGTAAAACTGTGTCCGATACCAAGCCTGACCCCCGTTTAACTGGCCACCCTCATTTTGCGCTGGCGAGTACTGGTTAAAATCATTGTAAATACTCCAGTCATGCGGCACTTGAATAGCCTGCCAATTTCCCCTCTGAAAATCCTGCGCCGAGGCCTCTTCCTTCCCCACCTCTTGGCTAAAAAACCAGTGATTTCGTAAAACTTCCTCTCTTCTCATACAAACATTCCTCTTTAAACGAATCGATATACTTGACTATAGCACAAAACAAAAGCGCTTTCAAGACTTCCTCCATCACTCCCTAAATACTCAGAAAAGATTCTATAATTTGTGGAAAAGTCTGAAAATCACTCCATATTCAAGCAAACTGTCATTTTTAAGAAATAAGGTCAAACCTTACAAGAGCGCAAAAAACACCTCTCCGAATGTTCATTCCAGAGAGATGTCCCTTTTGTCTTAACTATTGTAAATCGACTGTCTAAAGTCATCTGAATCTTTGAGATAAGCTTTATAAATCGCTTTTTTCAGTTTTTGAACTGGAGTTTCGATAAACTCAAACTTTTGAGCCGTGGTATTGCCTGCTTTTATTTGAGCAAGTTCCTCTTTAACAGCTTTATTCATAAGCTCTTGTAATTTTTCTTTACTATCAATTACTTCTTCTTTTCCGTTGTAATTTATAGTAATTGGTGTTAACTTACCTAATTTCTCAACACGCTCATTTATTTGCTCTTTTTTGAACTCAGCATATGTTTTTCCTAGAATTTTATCAAAAATATATTTATCTGATAACGGTACTCCCTCTGCTTCAGCTTCTTCTTTAAACTGATTTGATACATAAGGAACAAATCCTTCATAGTAGCCCAAAGCAGCCATCAATTCAAAGGCTTGTTTTCTAAAGGTGATGTCCCCACTCATACCAGAGTCATTTTGACTAACACCATAAATGGTATCAAACATATCAACGGTATAGTAACCATTTGGTGCAATTTTATCTTTATCCTTAAAACCAGCAATGATATAACGATTGACCAGGATATGATTGTCAATCAAACTATCAATATCTGTCAATTTTTTGGCATCTTCTAAGGTCAGAGCTTGAATCTCCTCACTCTTATGAGTTGCTGGAATTACTGTATTACGATAATCTATCCATCTTCTAAATGGTGAACTAATCGGAACTATTTTCTTGAAATATTTAGTTTTTTCTTCATCAGTTAGATTTTTCGTTGCCTCAGCTTCTAGATAATCTAGAGTATAAAGGACATCAAAACTTCCCTTCATGTAAGATTGCAAATCTTCTGCCGTTTTAAATCGATCAGGTGTCTTATTGTAAAATCCATCCTTATCACTCTCATCATATACAAAGTTGAGATTGAAATAAGTATCCTTTTCTGGATTATAGGAGTTTTCAAAAATACCACGCGCATAAAACTCTGCGGCTGTACCATCTCGACGACCGTGATTATTAAACAAGACCGTTCTATCTAGTAAGTGCGTCATTTCATGAGAATAAGTCGCTGAACCTCTATCATCCAGAACTCTATCTATAAAGTAACGGACACCTAATCCATTAGCCTCAGCTCCCACCTTACTTACTGGAGAATAGTAATTCATAGGAGTCATAAACTGGTCGACCCCCTTATCAGCTCCACTACCAGTAGCTGGTGACCAAGTGCTATCAATCTGGGCATTCGGATTACTTGTATATTTCTTCATCGTATCAATAATCAAGCGATTTGTCAGCAACTTATCACGATTTTCTGGTTTTGTTATACGATAAAGAGTATCGACATAGTTGGCTTGTTGTACAGCCGCCTTTTCAATTAAAGACTTGACTCTAGCAAGCTCAGCCTGGTACTTAGTTGGATTAGACTGGGCGAGAGAAGTATCTATATAGGAACCAATATTACCGTAAGTAATCGTCGCCATATTACTAATCACATAAACATTTGGTTCTTTCACATTCAAAAGTCCCAAAATAGCAGCCATATTAGCCTCTTGTTTACGAGGATCCTTTTCCCCAGCTGTCAACTTGCTATACAGCCCGACATGCGCTGAAGGATTTTCCTTAGATGGTTTTTCAACAATCATAGCTTGGCTAGATTTTTTAAGCCAGGTATCCGCATCATCTGACGTAAAGAGTTGGCGATTGCTGTCTAAAAATTCCTTCAAGCTAGCCTTACCTGTAATGGTAGATAAATACTTTGTAAATGTTTGAGGACTATTGGTCAATTTCATCTCTTCATAAGACATGGATCCTAATTTTTTCAAACTATCCAAGGCTGTCATTGTCTTATTACCAAATGAGCTTGGATTAAAGGCCAGAATATCACGAATATTCGTGTCCCCAAATTGAATATTATAAAAACGATTGATATAAGACAGTCCCAACAAAATCTGCTCTTTGTATTGCTCCAGCTCTTGTTTGACCTTGCTGCGATTTTCAGGGGTATCTCCTATAATTCCTAATGTATGCGAGGCAATCTTTTTGAAACTTGACTCAGCTTGCCTCTTCGTCTGATCAAAGCTTTCTTGGATTGACAGTTTTTGAAGATACTCTATGCGCAACATATCTTTGACCTCTTGGTCAGTGATATTTGGGTGTGTTTTTCTGAGCGCAATTCTCCTTGTTATAATATCTCGAGGATCATAGGTAGGCTCTAACTGTGCTTTTAGTTTACTGTCATGTAAGAAGTCTACTGACCTCGCGCTTGTGGTCAGAGCAGACACATCCACAGCATCTTCTCTCTCACTATTTGTTGGAAGGATGTGTGGTTTATCCTCCTGACTACCAACTAAAACAACTCTCGGTTTCATTGGTTTTGTTATTTGACTCACTTCTCGAGGATTAACCAATTCACCAGTTTGTTCATTGATAGCGTAGGTTCTGGTCAGTGTATTCTCACCAACTTCTCCTTCAGAGGCTACCTTTTCCATCTTTTTAGCAAGAGAAGAATCCTCTCTTCGCTCCTCAGTAACAGCAATCGGTTGTATTACTTTTTCCACATTACCAACTTGAATCACTTTATCGACTGCTGGATTTACTTGTCTAGTGGTGTCAGATACCGTCACCTGACCTGTTGCCCTGTCTAATTGATAAGTCGTCCTAGTTTCCACCGAACCATCACGCCCTGCAACCGCTACTTTCTCTTGTCTGAACTCCAAAGCAGGATTCACCTGGTAGATCGTTTTATGAGATAGGACAGTAGTTTCAACACTCGGTTTAGTTCCAACTTCTACAACTTGATCAACTTTATTAACTACTATTTTGACAGTTTTATTCTCAGAAATATTTCCACTTGCTTGATCTTTAGTATAGGTAGTAGTAACTTGTTCTTGTCCCTCAACACCCGGAATTTTCACTCTTGTAACGCCGTGGTCTAGTGCTTCATTCTTTTCATAAATGGTTTCATAAGGAACGACTTTGGTCTCTACTTTTGTCTGAGGAAGTTGAGTGTCTTCTTTAGTACCAACCAAGATTACTTTTTGTCGCATAGGCTTCGTTACTTCAGTTTTTTCTGTTGGATTTGTTAACTCTCCTGTCTCCGGATTAACTTCATAAGTTTTAGTGACGGTTGTTTCCCCTTGCTCACCTGCATCTTCAACCTCTTCTTTTCCTTTCAGAAGTTCAGGATCATCTTTTCTTTCCTCAGTAATATCAATAGGTGACACGATCTTTTCCACATTTCCAACTTTTACTACTTTGCCTTTAGCTGGAATATTTTCAGTTGTAGTTTCTTCTGAGATAGCTCCTGTTTCTTGATTTACTGTGTATGTTGTAGTTGATACTGTACGCCCTTTTTCACCTGGTGTTTCTACTTTTTCCTTATAACTTAGCGTCTCATCTGCTACATATCGTGTTTCAAACGGAGTATCCTTTATTTCAACCTTAGACTTAGTTCCTACTGCCGTTATTTTCGCTTGCATTGGCTTAGCGACTTTTGTCGTTACATCTGGCTCAGTCAAGTCTCCTGTTTGTTCATTTACTTTGTAAACTTTTATTGTTGTCGTTTCTTCGTCCTGACCTTGATTTCTGACTTCTTTGACACCTTTATCAAGTGACTCATCCGCAACAAACTGTTCACCTCTTTTGGTTGTTGAGGTTGTTTCTTCTACATTTCCAACCTTAACAACTCTATCTACTGGATGTTTTTCTATCTTTGTTGAAGTGTTTTCTACTATTTTCCTAGTACTTTCATCAAAACTGTAAGAAGTAGTTGTCACTTCCTTACCATTTTCGCCTGCTACTTCTACTCGTTGCTCTTTGTAATTTAAAGCTGGCGATGCTGTATAGATTGTTTTATAGTCCAGTACTTTTTCTTTCATTACTGGACTTGGGACAGTTGGTTGCTCTTGGGGAGCTGAGGGTTCAGGCTGAACAGCTGGAGCTGGTTCGTTTCCTTGACTTGGGTTGACCTCTGGAGATTGATCTTCTTCGCGTCCTGATTCCATGGCTGGGGTTGCTGGTTCAGAATCTTTGGTCTCAGCAGTTGCTTTAGATGGTTGATTAGACTCAGTACCTTGTGGGGCATGAGTTTGATTCTCCTCGCCCCCTGATTCCATGGCTGGGCTTTCTGG
>NZ_VMLS01000070.1:8938-19886 GCF_013276805.1 Streptococcus sp. 1449 | reverse complement strand
TTTAAGTGATAAAGTCGGGTGTCGGAACTTTCCGGCATTTTCTTTTTTCACAAATAGTCAACGTTTTTCTTTTCGATATTGGAGTGGTGTGTATCCAGTTATTTTTTGAATTGATTTTGAAAATAAGGTTGGCTTGAGAAAGGCAGATAGTGAAGATAGTTAAGAAGGTTAAGAAGAATAGGATGTTCTTTTTTCCTTTTTGGAAAATTTCTAAAATATGGTATAATGAAAAGATAAAGAAGTTGGAGGTAGAAGATGAACATTCAACAATTACGCTATGTTGTGGCCATTGCCAATAGCGGTACTTTTCGTGAAGCTGCTGAAAAGATGTATGTTAGTCAGCCGAGTCTGTCTATTTCTGTTCGTGATTTGGAAAAAGAATTGGGTTTTAAGATTTTCCGTCGGACCAGCTCAGGGACTTTCTTGACTCGTCGTGGTATGGAATTCTATGAAAAAGCGCAAGAATTGGTTAAAGGATTTGATATTTTTCAAAATCAGTATGCCCATCCTGAGGAAGAAAAGGATGAATTTTCCATTGCCAGTCAGCACTATGACTTCTTGCCACCAACCATTACGGCCTTTTCAGAGCGCTATCCTGATTATAAGAACTTCCGTATTTTTGAATCAACTACTGTTCAAATTTTAGACGAAGTAGCGCAAGGTCACAGTGAGATTGGGATTATCTACCTCAATAATCAAAATAAAAAAGGGATTATGCAACGGGTTGAAAAGTTAGGCCTAGAGGTTATTGAACTAATTCCCTTCCATACCCATATTTATCTCCGTGAGGGGCATCCTTTAGCTCAGAAAGAGGAATTGGTCATGGAGGATTTAGCGGATCTACCAACGGTTCGTTTCACGCAAGAGAAAGACGAGTATCTTTATTATTCAGAGAACTTTGTTGATACCAGCGCGAGCTCGCAGATGTTTAATGTGACAGACCGTGCTACTTTGAATGGTATTTTGGAGCGGACGGACGCTTATGCGACAGGTTCTGGATTTTTAGATAGTGACAGTGTGAATGGCATCACAGTTATTCGTCTTAAGGATAACCTAGATAACCGCATGGTCTATGTTAAACGTGAAGAAGTGGAGCTGAGTCAAGCTGGAACTCTTTTCGTAGAAGTCATGCAAGAATATTTTAATCAGAAGAGGAAATCATGAAAAAAAGAGGAATAGTGGCAGTCATTGTACTGCTTTTGATTGCGCTGGATCAGTTAGTTAAATCCTATATCGTCCAACAGATTCCACTGGGTGAAGTGCGCTCCTGGATTCCCAATTTCGTTAGCTTGACCTACCTGCAAAATCGAGGGGCAGCCTTTTCTATCTTACAAGATCAGCAGTTGTTATTCGCTGTCATTACCCTGGTCGTCGTGGTAGGTGCCATTTGGTATCTACATAAGCACATGGAGGACTCATTCTGGATGGTCTTGGGTTTGACTCTGATAATCGCGGGTGGTCTTGGAAACTTTATTGACAGGGTCAGTCAGGGCTTTGTTGTGGATATGTTTCACCTTGACTTTATCAATTTTGCAATTTTCAATGTGGCAGATAGCTATCTGACTGTTGGAGTGATTATTTTATTGATTGCAATGCTAAAAGAGGAAATAAATGGAAATTAAAATTGAAACTGGTGGCCTGCGTTTAGATAAGGCTTTGTCAGATTTGACAGAATTATCACGTAGTCTCGCGAATGAACAAATCAAATCAGGCCAGGTCTTGGTCAATGGCCAAGTCAAGAAAGCTAAATACACTGTCCAAGAGGGCGATGTCGTCACTTACCATGTGCCAGAACCAGAGGTTTTAGAGTATGTGGCTGAGGATCTTCCGCTAGAAATCATCTACCAAGATGAGGATGTGGCTGTTGTCAACAAACCTCAGGGAATGGTTGTGCATCCGAGTGCTGGTCATACTAGTGGAACCCTAGTAAATGCCCTTATGTATCATATTAAGGACTTGTCGGGTATCAATGGGGTTCTGCGTCCAGGAATTGTTCATCGTATTGATAAGGATACGTCAGGTCTTCTTATGATTGCTAAAAATGATGAGGCGCATCTAGCACTTGCCCAAGAACTCAAGGATAAAAAGTCTCTCCGCAAATATTGGGCGATTGTTCATGGAAATTTGCCCAATGATCGCGGTGTGATTGAAGCACCGATTGGCCGGAGTGAAAAAGATCGTAAGAAACAGGCTGTGACTGCTAAAGGGAAACCTGCAGTAACTCGTTTCCACGTCTTGGAACGCTTTGGCGATTATAGCTTAGTGGAGTTGCAACTAGAGACAGGGCGTACCCATCAGATTCGTGTCCACATGGCTTATATCGGTCATCCAGTTGCTGGGGATGAAGTCTATGGTCCTCGTAAGACACTTAAGGGGCATGGACAATTTCTTCATGCCAAGACTCTAGGTTTTACTCATCCGAGAACAGGTGAGACCTTAGAATTTACAGCAGATATCCCAGCAATTTTTAAGGAAACATTGGAGAGATTGAGGAAGTAAGAATGAAAAAGAAATTAACTAGTTTAGCACTTGCAGGCGCTTTTTTAGGCTTGTCATGGTATGGAAATGTTCAAGCTCAAGAAAGTTCAGGAAATAAAATCCACTTTATAAATGTTCATGAAGGTGGCAGTGATGCGATTATTCTTGAAAGCAATGGACATTTTGCCATGGTGGATACAGGAGAAGATTATGATTTCCCAGATGGAAGTGATTCTCGTTATCCATGGAGACAGGGTATCAATACAACTTATAAGCATGTTCTAACAGACCGTGTCTTTCGTCGTTTGAAGGAATTGGGTGTCCAAAAACTTGATTTTATTTTGGTAACCCATACCCACAGTGACCATATTGGAAATGTTGATGAATTACTGTCTACCTATCCAGTTGACCGAGTCTATCTTAAGAAATATAGTGATAATCGTATTACTAAGCCTGAACGTCTTTGGGATAATCTGTATGGCTATGATAAGGTTTTAAAGACTGCTGCTGAAAAAGGTGTTTCAGTTATTCAAAATATCACACAAGGAGATGCTCATTTTCAGTTTGGAGACATGGATATTCAACTATATAATTATGAAAATGAAACAGATTCATCAGGTGAATTAAAGAAAATTTGGGATGATAATTCCAATTCCTTGATTAGCGTAGTAAAAGTCAATGGTAAGAAAATTTACCTTGGGGGCGACTTAGATAATGTGCATGGAGCGGAAGATAAGTATGGACCTCTCATTGGAAAAGTTGATTTGATGAAGTTTAATCATCACCATGATACCAACAAATCAAATACCAAGGATTTTATTAAAAATTTGAGTCCGAGTTTGATTGTTCAAACTTCGGATAGTCTACCTTGGAAAAATGGTGTTGATAGTGAGTATGTTAATTGGCTCAAAGAACGAGGAATTGAGAGAATCAACGCAGCCAGCAAAGACTATGATGCAACAGTTTTTGATATTCGACAAGACGGTTTAGTAAACATTTCAACTTCCTACAAGCCTATTCCAAGTTTTCAAGCTGGTTGGCATAAGAGTTCATATGGAAACTGGTGGTATCAAGCGCCTGATTCTACAGGAGAATATGCTGTCGGTTGGAATGAAATTAAGGGTGAATGGTATTACTTTAACCAAACGGGTATCTTATTACAGAATCAATGGAAAAAATGGAACAATCGTTGGTTCTATTTGACAGACTCTGGTGTTGCTGCTAAAAATTGGAAGAAAATCGCTGGAATCTGGTATTATTTTAACAAAGAAAACCAGATGGAAATTGGTTGGATTCAAGATAAAGAGCAGTGGTATTATTTGGATGTTGATGGCTCTATGAAGACAGGTTGGCTTCAATATAAGGGGCAATGGTATTACTTTGCTCCATCAGGGGAAATGAAAACGGGCTGGGTAAAAGATAAAGAAGCCTGGTACTATATGGATTCTACTGGTATCATGAAGACAGGTGAGATAGAAGTTGCTGGACATCATTACTATCTAGAAGAATCAGGAGCTATGAAGCAAGGCTGGCTTAAAAAGGCAAATGATTGGTATTTCTACAAGACAGATGGTTCACGAGCTATAGGTTGGATTAAAGACAAGGATAAATGGTACTTCTTGAAAGAAAATGGTCAATTACTTGTGAATGGTAAGACACCAGAAGGCTATACTGTGGATTCAAGTGGTGCCTGGTTAGTGGATGTTCCGATCGAGAAATCTGCTACAATTAAAACTACAAGTCATTCAGAAATAAAAGAATCCAAAGAAGTAGTGAAAAAGGATCTTGAAAATAAAGAAACGAGTCAACATGAAAGTGTTACAAATTCTTCAACTAGTCAAGATTTGACATCCTCAACTTCACAAAGCTCTGAAACGAGTGTAAACAAATCGGAATCAGAACAGTAGTAGAAAAGAAGGTTTTAGGGCCTTCTTTTTCCTATCAACTCTTTTCTATTTCCTGTTATTCATGTTATAATGGATAAATATGAATAATCGGAGTGAGACTATGAAATACAAACGGATTGTCTTTAAGGTGGGTACTTCTTCTCTGACAAATGAGGATGGAAGTTTATCACGTAGTAAGGTAAAGGATATTACCCAGCAGTTGGCTATGCTGCACGAGGCTGGTCATGAGTTGATTTTGGTGTCTTCAGGTGCCATTGCGGCTGGTTTTGGAGCCTTAGGATTTAAAAAGCGTCCGACTAAAATTGCTGATAAACAGGCTTCAGCAGCGGTAGGACAAGGGCTTTTGTTGGAAGAATACACGACCAATCTTCTCTTGCGCCAAATCGTTTCTGCACAAATCTTGCTAACCCAGGATGACTTTGTAGATAAGCGTCGTTATAAAAATGCCCATCAGGCTTTGTCGGTTTTACTTAGCCGTGGGGCGATTCCTATCATCAATGAGAATGATAGTGTTGTTATTGATGAGCTCAAGGTTGGGGACAATGATACTCTGAGTGCACAGGTGGCGGCCATGGTCCAAGCAGACCTTTTGATCCTCTTGACAGACGTAGATGGTCTCTATACAGGAAATCCTAATTCAGATCCAAGAGCCAAACGTTTGGAGCAAATCGAGACTATCAATCGTGAGATTATCGATATGGCCGGTGGAGCTGGTTCGTCAAACGGAACTGGGGGCATGTTAACCAAAATCAAAGCTGCAACTATTGCGACAGAATCGGGTGTTCCTGTTTATATCTGCTCATCCTTGAAGTCAGATGCCATGATTGAAGCGGCTGAGGAGACCAAGGATGGTTCCTACTTTGTTGCGCAAGAGAAGGGGCTTCGTACCCAGAAACAATGGCTGGCCTTTTATGCTCAGAGTCAAGGTTCTATTTGGGTTGATAAAGGGGCTGCGGAAGCTCTCTCTCAACATGGAAAGAGTCTTCTCTTATCTGGTATCGTTGAAGCAGAAGGAGCCTTTTCTTACGGTGATATCGTGACAGTATTTGATAAGGAAAGTGGAAAATCACTTGGAAAAGGACGCGTGCAATTTGGAGCATCTGCTTTGGAGGATATGTTGCGTTCTCAAAAAGCCAAGGGTGTCTTGATTTACCGTGACGACTGGATTTCCATTACTCCTGAAATCCAACTACTTTTTACAGAATTTTAGAGGTAAACTATGGTGAGTAGACAAGAACAATTTGAACAGGTACAGGCTGTTAAAAAATCGATTAACACAGCTAGTGAAGAAGTGAAAAACCAAGCCTTGCTAGCCATGGCTGATCACTTAGTGGCTGCTACTGAGGAAATTTTAGCGGCTAATGCCCTCGATATGGCAGCGGCTAAGGGGAAAATCTCAGATGTGATGTTGGATCGTCTTTATTTGGATGCAGATCGTATAGAAGCGATGGCAAGAGGAATTCGTGAAGTGGTTGCCTTCCCAGATCCAATCGGTGAAGTTTTAGAAACAAGTCAGCTTGAAAATGGTTTGGTTATCACAAAAAAACGTGTAGCTATGGGTGTCATCGGTATTATCTATGAAAGCCGTCCAAATGTGACGTCTGATGCGGCTGCTTTGACTCTTAAGAGTGGAAATGCGGTTGTTCTTCGTAGTGGTAAGGATGCCTATCAAACAACCCATGCCATTGTCACAGCCTTGAAGAAGGGCTTGGAGACGACTACTATTCACCCAAATGTGATTCAACTGGTGGAAGATACTAGCCATGAAAGTAGTTATGCTATGATGAAGGCCAAGGGCTATCTAGACCTCCTCATTCCTCGTGGAGGAGCTGGCTTGATCAATGCAGTGGTTGAGAATGCGATTGTACCTGTTATCGAGACAGGGACTGGGATTGTCCATGTCTATGTGGATAAGGATGCAGACGAAGACAAGGCGCTGTCTATCATCAACAATGCTAAAACCAGTCGTCCCTCTGTTTGCAATGCCATGGAGGTTCTGCTGGTTCATGAAGACAAGGCAGCAAGCTTCCTTCCTCGCTTGGAGCAAGTGCTGGTTGCAGATCGAAAAGAAGCTGGGTTGGAACCAATTCAATTCCGCTTGGATGAGAAAGCCAGTCAGTTTCTTTCAGGTCAAGCAGCTGAGGCACAAGACTTTGACACCGAGTTTTTAGACTATGTCTTAGCTGTTAAGGTTGTGAGCAGTTTAGAAGAAGCGGTTGCCCATATTGAAGCCCATAGTACCCATCATTCAGATGCCATTGTAACGGAAAATGCTGAAGCTGCAGCTTACTTTACAGATCAAGTGGACTCTGCAGCTGTCTATGTCAATGCCTCAACTCGTTTTACCGATGGTGGACAATTTGGTCTTGGATGTGAGATGGGAATTTCTACTCAGAAATTGCACGCGCGTGGTCCAATGGGCTTGAAAGAGTTGACCAGCTACAAGTATGTGGTTGCTGGTGATGGGCAGATAAGGGAGTAAGAGATGAAGATTGGATTTATCGGTTTGGGGAATATGGGGGCTAGTTTGGCTAAGGCTGTTTTGCAGGCCAAGACGTGTGATGACATTCTTCTTGCCAATCGTAGTCAAGCTAAGGTAGATGCTTTCATTGCAGACTTTGGTGGTCAGGCTTCCAGCAATGAAGAAATTTTTGCAGAAGCAGATGTGATTTTTCTAGGTGTTAAGCCAGCTCAGTTCTCAGACTTACTTTCTCAATATCAGACCATCCTTGAAAAACGAGAAAGTCTTCTTTTGATTTCCATGGCAGCTGGATTGACCTTGGAAAAACTCGCTAGTCTTCTTCCAAATCAACACAGAATTATTCGTATGATGCCAAATACCCCTGCTTCTATTGGTCAAGGAGTGATTAGTTATGCCTTGTCTCCTAATTGCAGGGCTGAGGACAGTGAGCTCTTTTGTCAGCTTTTAGCCAAGGCTGGTCTTTTGGTTGAACTTGGAGAAAGCTTAATAGATGCAGCGACAGGTCTTGCAGGTTGTGGACCAGCCTTTGTCTATCTTTTTATCGAGGCCTTGGCAGATGCAGGTGTTCAGACTGGATTGCCACGAGAAACAGCATTGAAAATGGCAGCTCAAACTGTGGTAGGAGCTGGACAATTGGTCCTTGAAAGTCAGCAACATCCTGGAGTTTTGAAAGACCAAGTTTGCAGCCCAGGCGGTTCGACTATCGCTGGTGTAGCGAGCCTAGAAGCGCATGCTTTTCGAGGAACGGTCATGGATGCAGTTGGTCAAGCCTACAAACGAACACAAGAACTAGGTAAATAAGAGGTGGATTTGTCTGCCTCTTTTATGGTGGTTGATACTCTTCGAAAATCTCTTCAAACTGCGTCAGCTTCCATCTGCAACCTCAAAACAGTGTTTTGAGCAACCTGCGACTAGCTTCCTAGTTTGCTCTTTGATTTTCATTGAGTATGAAATGAGAAGACAAAAAGATTGTCACAAACCCCTATTTTTTTGATAGAATAGAAGTAGTAAAAAAGAAATGAGTTAGACATGTCAAAAGGATTTTTAGTCTCTCTTGAGGGACCAGAGGGAGCAGGCAAGACCAGTGTTTTAGAGGCTCTGCTACCAATTTTAGAGGAAAAAGGAGTAGAGGTGTTGACGACCCGTGAACCTGGCGGAGTCTTGATTGGGGAGAAGATTCGGGAAGTGATTTTGGATCCAAGTCATACTCAGATGGATGCTAAAACAGAGCTACTTCTCTATATTGCCAGTCGCAGACAGCATTTGGTGGAAAAAGTTCTTCCAGCCCTTGAAGCTGGCAAGTTGGTCATCATGGATCGTTTTATCGATAGTTCTGTTGCCTATCAGGGATTTGGTCGTGGCTTAGATATTGAAGCCATTGACTGGCTCAATCAGTTTGCGACAGATGGCCTCAAACCCGATTTGACACTCTATTTTGACATCGAGGTGGAAGAAGGGCTGGCTCGTATTGCTGCTAATAGTGACCGCGAGGTTAATCGTTTGGATTTGGAAGGGTTGGACTTGCATAAAAAAGTTCGTCAAGGCTACCTTTCTCTTCTGGATAAAGAGGGAAATCGCATTGTCAAGATTGATGCTAGTCTCCCTTTGGAGCAAGTTGTGGAAACTACCAAGGCTGTCTTGTTTGACGGAATGGGCTTGGCCAAATGAAACAAGAACAATTAAAGGCTTGGCAACCAGCCCAGTTTGACCGATTTGTCCGTATCTTAGAACAAGACCAGCTCAATCACGCCTATCTCTTTTCAGGTTTCTTTGGAAGCCTGGAAATGGCGCAGTTTTTGGCCAAGAGTCTATTTTGTACGGATAAGGTAGATGTTTTACCATGTGAAAACTGCCGAAATTGTAAGCTGATTGAACAGGGAGAATTTCCCGATGTAACCTTGATTAAGCCAGTCAATCAGGTCATCAAGACAGAACGCATTCGGGAATTGGTGGGACAGTTTTCTCAAGCAGGGATTGAAAGCCAGCAACAGGTCTTTATCATCGAGCAAGCGGATAAAATGCATCCCAACGCAGCCAATTCTCTGCTTAAGGTCATCGAAGAACCCCAGAGTGAAGTTTATATTTTCTTCTTGACTAGCGATGAGGAAAAGATGTTACCGACAATCCGAAGTCGGACCCAGATTTTCCACTTTAAAAAGCAAGAAGAACAACTCATCTTGCTCTTAGAACAAATGGGACTTGTTAAGAAAAAAGCGACTCTTTTAGCTCAGTTTAGTCAATCGCGAGCTGAAGCAGAAAAGTTGGCTAATCAGGCAAGTTTTTGGACCTTGGTCGATGAAAGTGAACGCCTGCTGACTTGGTTAGTAGCTAAGAAAAAAGAAAGTTATCTACAGGTTGCCAAATTAGCGAACTTGGCAGATGATAAGGAAAAACAAGATCAGGTTTTACGGGTTCTTGAAGTTCTCTGTGGGCAGGATCTCTTGCAGGTAAGAGTAAGGGTGATTCTACAAGATTTGCTAGAAGCTAGAAAAATGTGGCAAGCTAATGTCAGCTTTCAAAATGCCATGGAATATCTGGTCTTGAAAGAAATATAAACTCAAAAATGAACGATAAAGAAAGGAAAGGCCTGGCTTATGGACAAAAAAGAATTATTTGACGCGCTGGATGATTTTTCCCAACAGTTATTGGTAACCTTGGCCGATGTGGAAGCTATCAAGAAAAATCTCAAGAGCCTAGTAGAGGAAAATACAGCTCTTCGTTTGGAAAATTCTAAGTTGCGCGAACGTTTGGGTGAGGTGGAAGCAGACGCTCCCGTCAAGGCCAAGCATGTTCGCGAAAGTGTTCGTCGCATTTACCGTGATGGATTTCACGTATGTAATGATTTTTATGGACAACGTCGAGAACAGGACGAGGAATGTATGTTCTGTGACGAGTTGTTATACAGGGAGTAAGCATGCAGATTCAAAAAAGTTTTAAGGGGCAGTTTCCCTATGGCAAGCTGTATCTAGTGGCAACGCCGATTGGCAATCTAGATGATATGACCTTTCGCGCTATCCAGACCTTGAAAGAAGTGGACTGGATTGCTGCTGAGGATACGCGCAATACAGGTCTTTTGCTCAAGCATTTTGACATTTCCACCAAGCAGATCAGTTTTCATGAGCACAATGCCAAGGAAAAAATTCCTGATTTGATTGGTTTCTTGAAAGCAGGGCAAAGTATTGCTCAGGTCTCTGATGCCGGTTTGCCTAGCATTTCAGACCCTGGTCATGATTTGGTTAAGGCAGCTATTGAGGAAGAAATTGCAGTTGTGACTGTTCCAGGTGCCTCTGCAGGAATTTCTGCCTTGATTGCCAGTGGTCTAGCGCCACAACCACATATCTTTTACGGCTTTTTACCGAGAAAATCAGGCCAGCAAAAGCAATTTTTCGACTCGAAAAAAGATTATCCTGAAACTCAGATTTTCTATGAATCGCCTCATCGTGTAGCAGATACGTTGGAAAATATGTTAGAAGTCTACGGTAACCGCTCGGTTGTCTTGGTCAGGGAATTGACTAAAATCTATGAAGAATACCAACGCGGTACCATTTCTGAGTTATTGGAAAGCATTGCTGAAACGCCACTTAAAGGAGAATGCCTTCTCATTGTTGAAGGTGCCAGTCAGGATGTGGAGGAAAAAGACGAGGAGGACTTGTTCTTAGAAATCCAAGCCCGTATCCAGCAAGGCATGAAGAAAAATCAAGCTATCAAGGAAGTCGCTAAGATTTACCAGTGGAATAAAAGCCAGCTCTACGCTGCCTACCATGATTGGGAAGAAAATCAAGAAAATGACTAATACTCTTCGAAAATCTCTTCAAACCGTGTCAACGTCGCCTTGTCGTAGGTGTGGTTACTGACTTCGTCAGTTCTATCCACAACCTCAAAACAGTGTTTTGAGCTGGACTTCGTCAGTTCTATCTACAACTTCAAAGCAGTGCTTTGAGCAACCTGCGGCTAGTTTGCTCTTTGATTTTCATTTAGTATAAACAGGGAAGTTTGCCTTCTTCCCTTTTTTTGTTATACTAGTAGAAGAAAAAAATAGAAAGATTTGTGGGAGTGAAAAAGTCCGGGGGACTTTTTCAGC
>NZ_VMLS01000070.1:0-8887 GCF_013276805.1 Streptococcus sp. 1449 | reverse complement strand
TCTGGGGGACTTTTTCAGCCTGAGCCAAGAAATTCGAGAGCGAAGTAAGTCCAATGGACTTTTTCAGCCTGAGCCAAGAAACTCGAAAGCTCGTAAGTCTGATTGGCTTTTTCAATGTGAATCTTAACTTCACACTCCCAAAGAGGTATTAGTGTCGTGTCTCAATCTTATATCAATGTTATCGGTGCTGGTTTGGCAGGTTCTGAAGCAGCTTACCAAATCGCAGAGCGTGGTATTCCAGTTAAACTTTATGAAATGCGTGGTGTCAAGTCGACTCCTCAGCACAAAACAGACAATTTTGCTGAGTTGGTTTGTTCCAATTCTTTGCGTGGGGATGCTTTGACAAATGCAGTTGGTCTTCTCAAGGAAGAAATGCGTCGCTTGGGTTCTGTTATCTTGGAATCTGCTGAGGCTACACGTGTTCCTGCCGGTGGAGCCCTTGCGGTGGATCGTGATGGTTTCTCTCAAATGGTGACCGAAAAAGTGGTCAACCACCCCTTGATTGAAGTGGTGCGTGATGAAATTACAGAATTGCCAACAGATGTTATTACAGTTGTGGCGACTGGTCCCTTGACTAGCGATGCCCTGGCTGAAAAGATTCATGCCCTTAATAATGGCGATGGCTTCTATTTCTACGATGCAGCAGCGCCTATTATCGATGTCAACACTATCGATATGAGTAAGGTCTATCTCAAATCTCGTTATGATAAGGGAGAAGCAGCCTATCTCAATGCTCCAATGACCAAGCAAGAGTTTATGGATTTCCATGAAGCCTTGGTCAATGCGGAAGAAGCACCGCTCAATTCTTTTGAAAAAGAAAAGTACTTTGAAGGATGTATGCCAATCGAAGTTATGGCCAAACGTGGCATTAAAACTATGCTTTATGGCCCTATGAAGCCAGTCGGTCTTGAGTATCCGGACGACTACACAGGACCTCGTGATGGAGAATTTAAAACACCTTATGCGGTTGTGCAACTTCGTCAGGATAATGCAGCTGGTAGCCTATACAATATTGTTGGTTTCCAGACCCACCTCAAATGGGGAGAACAAAAGCGTGTCTTCCAAATGATTCCGGGTCTTGAAAATGCGGAGTTTGTCCGTTATGGTGTCATGCATCGCAATTCTTACATGGATTCACCAAATCTTCTTGAGCAGACTTACCGTTCCAAGAAACAACCAAATCTCTTCTTTGCTGGTCAGATGACGGGGGTGGAAGGCTATGTTGAGTCGGCGGCTTCGGGCTTAGTTGCGGGAATTAACGCAGCTCGTCTCTTCAAGGAAGAAAGCGAGGTTATTTTCCCCGAGACGACAGCGATTGGAAGCTTAGCTCATTACATTACCCATGCCGACAGCAAACATTTCCAACCAATGAATGTCAATTTTGGGATCATCAAGGAGTTGGAAGGCGAGCGTATCCGTGATAAGAAGGCTCGTTATGAAAAAATTGCAGAGCGTGCCCTTGCCGACTTAGAGGAATTTTTGACTGTCTAATTTTTTTGAAAGAATTGCTCATGATACTATAAAAATCTTAGAAATTGTGATAGAATAGGTAGGATAAAAGAAGGAGAGTGAAAATGGCGAATCCCAAGTATAAACGTATTTTAATCAAGTTATCAGGTGAAGCCCTTGCCGGTGAACGTGGCGTAGGGATTGATATCCAAACAGTTCAAACAATCGCAAAAGAGATTCAAGAAGTTCATAGCTTAGGTATCGAAATTGCCCTTGTTATTGGTGGAGGAAATCTCTGGCGTGGTGAACCTGCTGCAGAAGCAGGAATGGACCGCGTTCAGGCAGATTACACAGGAATGCTTGGGACTGTTATGAATGCTCTTGTGATGGCAGATTCATTGCAACAAGTTGGGGTTGATACGCGTGTGCAAACAGCCATTGCAATGCAACAAGTGGCAGAGCCTTACGTACGTGGACGTGCCCTTCGTCACCTTGAAAAAGGCCGTATCGTTATCTTTGGTGCCGGAATTGGTTCACCTTACTTCTCAACAGATACAACAGCGGCCCTTCGTGCAGCTGAAATCGAAGCGGATGCTATCCTTATGGCTAAAAATGGGGTCGATGGTGTTTACAATGCCGATCCTAAGAAGGACAAGACAGCCGTTAAGTTTGAAGAATTGACCCACCGTGACGTTATCAATAAAGGTCTTCGTATCATGGACTCAACTGCTTCAACCCTCTCAATGGATAACGACATTGACTTGGTTGTCTTCAACATGAACCAACCAGGCAACATCAAACGTGTCGTATTTGGTGAAAATATCGGAACAACAGTTTCAAATAATATCGAAGAAAAGGAATAAGAAAGATTATGGCTAACGCAATTATTGAAAAAGCTAAAGAGAGAATGACCCAGTCTCACCAATCACTTGCTCGTGAATTTGGTGGTATCCGTGCTGGTCGTGCCAACGCAAGTTTACTCGACCGTGTACATGTAGAATACTATGGAGTAGAAACTCCTCTTAACCAAATTGCTTCAATTACCATTCCAGAAGCGCGTGTTTTGTTGGTAACACCATTTGACAAGTCTTCATTGAAAGACATCGAACGTGCCTTAAACGCTTCTGATCTTGGTATCACACCAGCTAACGATGGTTCTGTAATTCGTTTGGTTATCCCTGCTCTTACAGAAGAAACTCGTCGTGACCTTGCTAAAGAAGTGAAGAAGGTCGGTGAGAATGCTAAAGTGGCTGTCCGCAATATCCGTCGCGATGCTATGGATGAAGCTAAGAAACAAGAAAAAGCAAAAGAAATCACTGAAGACGAATTGAAGACTCTTGAAAAAGACATTCAAAAAGTAACAGATGATGCTGTTAAACACATCGACGACATGACTGCCAACAAAGAGAAAGAACTCTTGGAAGTCTAAAAATAAACAGAAAAACTCAGTTGGCATTGCTGGCTGAGTTTTGTTCGAAAGAAGGAAATATGAATACAAATCTTGCAAGTTTTATCGTTGGAC
This sequence comes from Streptococcus sp. 1449, assembly GCF_013276805.1. NCBI lineage: Bacteria > Bacillati > Bacillota > Bacilli > Lactobacillales > Streptococcaceae > Streptococcus > Streptococcus sp. 1449. Next base: position 5,916 of record NZ_VMLS01000070.1, on the reverse strand, counting down.
TGATCATCGATGAAAACGACCGTTTTTACTTTGTTCAAAAGGATGGCCAGACCTATGCTCTTACCAAGGAAGAAGGTCAACATACAGTAGGGGATACGGTTAAAGGTTTTGCCTACACGGATATGAAGCAAAAACTCCGCTTGACAACTCTAGAAGTGACTGCCACTCAGGACCAATTTGGTTGGGGACGTGTCACAGAAGTTCGTAAAGACTTGGGTGTCTTTGTGGATACAGGCCTTCCTGACAAGGAAATCGTTGTGTCACTCGATATTCTCCCTGAGCTCAAGGAACTCTGGCCTAAGAAGGGTGATCAACTCTACATCCGTCTTGAAGTGGACAAGAAAGATCGTATCTGGGGACTCTTGGCTTATCAAGAAGACTTCCAACGTCTGGCTCGACCTGCCTACAACAACATGCAGAACCAAAACTGGCCAGCCATTGTATACCGCCTCAAGCTGTCAGGAACTTTTGTTTACCTGCCAGAAAATAACATGCTTGGTTTTATCCATCCTAGCGAGCGCTATGCAGAGCCACGTTTAGGGCAAGTTTTAGATGCGCGTGTCATTGGTTTCCGCGAAGTGGACCGCACTCTGAACCTCTCCCTCAAACCACGTTCATTTGAAATGTTGGAAAATGATGCCCAGATGATTTTGACTTATTTGGAAAGCAATGGCGGTTTCATGACCTTGAATGATAAGTCATCTCCAGATGACATCAAGGCAACCTTTGGCATTTCTAAAGGTCAGTTCAAGAAAGTTTTAGGTGGTCTTATGAAGGCTGGTAAAATCAAGCAAGACCAGTTTGGGACAGAATTGATCTAGGGTGACATATGAGAAAATCATTTTACACTTGGCTCATGACCGAGCGCAATCCTAAAAGTAACAGTCCCAAAGCTATCCTAGCAGACCTAGCCTTTGAAGAATCAGCTTTTCCAAAACACACAGATGATTTTGATGAGGTGAGTCGCTTTTTGGAAGAACATGCCAGTTTCTCTTTTAACCTAGGAGACTTTGACGCTATCTGGCAAGAATACTTAGAACACTAGCATGATTCATTGGGTTTGGGCTAGTAATTTCTCCATCCCTTTGCTATAATAAAAAGAAATAAAAGGATTAGAGAGGTTCTTTATTTGAAGGAACATTCAATAGACATTCAACTGAGTCATCCAGATGACCTGTTTCATCTTTTTGGTTCCAATGAGCGCCATCTTCGTTTGATGGAAGAAGAGCTTGATGTGGTGATTCATGCTCGTACAGAGATTGTACAAGTCTTGGGGGGGGAGTCAGCTTGTGAGGAAGCTAGACAAGTTATTCAAGCCTTGATGGTTTTGGTAAATCGTGGAATGACAGTCGGCACACCAGATGTAGTGACTGCGATTAGCATGGTCAAAAACGATGAAATCGACAAATTTGTCGCCCTTTATGAAGAAGAAATTATCAAGGATAATACAGGGAAGCCTATCCGTGTCAAAACACTGGGTCAAAAACTTTATGTGGACAGTGTTAAACAGCATGATGTGACCTTTGGAATTGGGCCAGCAGGGACAGGGAAGACCTTTCTTGCAGTGACCTTAGCAGTGACTGCACTTAAACGTGGGCAAGTCAAGAGGATTATCTTGACACGTCCAGCGGTGGAAGCAGGAGAGAGTCTAGGTTTTCTTCCGGGTGATCTTAAGGAGAAGGTAGATCCTTACCTTCGACCTGTTTATGATGCTTTGTATCAGATTCTGGGGAAAGACCAAACAACTCGACTCATGGAGCGTGAAATTATTGAGATTGCGCCCCTTGCCTATATGCGTGGACGGACCTTGGATGATGCCTTTGTCATTCTCGATGAGGCGCAAAATACGACCATTATGCAGATGAAGATGTTTTTGACTCGTTTAGGTTTTCATTCTAAGATGATTGTCAATGGAGATATCAGTCAGATTGACCTGCCACGCAATGTCAAGTCCGGTTTGATTGATGCCCAAGAGAAACTCAAGAACATTCACCAGATTGACTTTGTTCATTTTTCAGCCAAGGATGTGGTTCGCCACCCAGTTGTCGCTCAGATTATCCGAGCCTATGAACCAGAACCGGTTAAAAAAGAAGAGAGTGAAGAATTAGATCCTCAACCTCTATATGAAGGATAGTTCTTTTGTACTTAAAGTTATCTCAATACTAAATCTATAGTAGATTGAAGCTAGAATAGTACGTTGTGACTGCTAAAACATTTTTAGAAATTAATTTGACTTTCCTGATTGATTTGTTTATATCTTATTTCAATCTACTATAAGTTTGCTTTTTAAATGTTTTATTCAATATCCTTATATTAGATTAGAAAGGTTTCAAGTGGAAGAAACGTATGGAATCAATCTTTTTAAAACTAGCTCAGTATCCCATAGTCGAGACAGAGCGTTTGTTGCTTAGACCTGTAACTTTGAATGATGCGGAAGCAATGTTTGACTATGCCTCGGACAAGGATAATACACGTTACACTTTTTCAACCAATCAAAATGTAGAAGAAACCAAGAATAATATTGCTCAGTTCTACTTGGCTAATCCCTTGGGACGCTGGGGGATTGAATTAAAAGATAACGGCAAGTTTATCGGAACCATTGACTTGCACAAGATTGATCCTGTTCTTAAGAAGGCAGCTATTGGCTACATTATCAATAAAAAGTATTGGAATCAAGGATTGACGACAGAAGCCAATCGTGCCGTAATTGAGCTAGCTTTTGAGAAGATAGGAATGAATAAGTTAGTTGCTTTACACGATAAGGCTAATCCCGCGTCAGGAAAGGTCATGGAGAAATCAGGCATGCGTTTTTCCCACGAAGAAGCTTATGCTTGTATGGACCAGCATGAAAAAGGCCGAATCGTGACAAGAGTTCATTATGTCTTGACCAAGGAAGACTATTTTGCAAATAAATAAGCAGTTGAAAAGAAATTTTTCGACTGTTTTTTCTTCCTCTTACGAATAATCTAAGAGAGGAGAAAATATGGAAGCAATTATCGAGAAAATCAAAGAGTATAAAATCATCGTCATCTGTACTGGTCTGGGCTTGCTTGTAGGCGGATTTTTCCTGCTAAAGCCAGCTCCACAAACACCTGTAAAGGAAACGAATTTGCAGGCTGAAGTTGCAGCTGTTTCCAAGGATTTGGTATCCGAAAAGGAAGTGAACAAGGAAGAGAAGGAAGAACCCCTTGAACAAGATCTAATCACAGTAGATGTCAAAGGTGCTGTCAAATCGCCAGGGATTTATGACTTGCCTGTAGGTAGTCGAGTCAATGATGCTGTTCAGAAGGCTGGTGGCTTGACAGAGCAAGCAGACAGCAAGTCGCTCAATCTAGCTCAGAAAGTTAGTGATGAGGCTCTGGTTTACGTTCCTACTAAGGGAGAAGAAGCAGTTAGTCAACAGACTGGTTCGGGGACAGCTTCTTCAACAAGCAAGGAAAAGAAGGTCAATCTCAACAAGGCCAGTCTGGAAGAGCTTAAACAGGTTAAGGGACTGGGAGGAAAACGAGCTCAGGACATTATAGACCATCGTGAGGCAAATGGGAAATTCAAGTCGATTGATGAACTCAAGAAGGTCTCTGGCATTGGTGCTAAGACCATAGAAAAGCTAAAAGACTATGTTACAGTGGATTAAGAACATCCCCATTCCCCTAATTTACCTGAGTTTTTTGTTACTTTGGTTTTATTACGCTATTTTCTCAGCATCCTATCTTGCTTTGTTGGGCTTTGTTTTTCTGCTAGTCTGTCTCTTTTTCCAATTTCCATGGAAATCAACAGGCAAAGTTTTAGTGATTTGTGGAGTCTTTGGCTTCTGGTTTCTGTTTCAAAATTGGCAACAGAGCCAAGCGAGTCAAAATCTGGCGGATTCTGTTGAAAGGGTACGGATTCTGCCTGACACTGTTAAGGTCAATGGTGATAGTCTGTCCTTTCGCGGCAAGGCTGATGGACGCATTTTTCAAGTCTATTATAAACTCCAGTCCGAGGAGGAGAAAGAAGCCTTTCAAGCTTTAACCGACCTGCATGAGATAGGACTAGAAGGGAAGCTTTCGGAGCCAGAAGGGCAGAGAAATTTTGGTGGCTTTAATTACCAAGCCTATCTGAAGACTCAGGGAATTTACCAGACTCTCAATATCAAAACAATCCAGTCACTTCAAAAGATTGGCAGTTGGGATATAGGAGAAAACTTGTCCAGTTTACGTCGAAAGGCTGTGGTTTGGATTAAGACGCACTTTCCAGACCCTATGCGCAATTACATGACAGGACTCTTGCTGGGACATCTGGACACCGACTTTGAGGAGATGAATGAGCTTTATTCCAGTCTAGGAATTATCCACCTCTTTGCCCTATCTGGCATGCAGGTAGGTTTTTTCATGAATGGATTTAAGAAACTTCTCTTGCGATTGGGCTTGACCCAAGAAAAGTTGAAATGGCTGACTTATCCCTTTTCCCTTATCTATGCGGGACTAACTGGATTTTCAGCATCGGTTATTCGCAGTCTCTTGCAAAAGCTACTGGCTCAACATGGGGTTAAGGGCTTGGATAATTTTGCCTTGACAGTGTTTCTCCTCTTTATTGTCATGCCAAACTTTTTCTTGACAGCAGGAGGAGTCTTGTCCTGCGCTTATGCTTTTATCCTGACCATGACCAGCAAAGAAGGGGAGGGGCTCAAGGCTGTTGCTAGTGAAAGTCTAGTCATCTCCTTGGGCATATTGCCCATTCTATCCTTCTATTTTGCGGAATTTCAACCTTGGTCCATCCTCTTGACCTTTGTCTTTTCCTTTCTATTTGATTTGGTCTTCTTACCGCTCTTGTCTATCTTATTTGCCCTTTCCTTTCTCTATCCAGTCATTCAACTGAATTTTATCTTTGAATGGTTGGAGGGAATGATTCGCTTGGTCTCGCAGATGACAAGTAGGCCGTTTGTCTTTGGACAACCTAATGCATGGTTTTTAATTTTATTGTTAATTTCCTTGGCTTTGGTCTATGATTTGAGGAAAAATATCAAAAGAGTAGCTGGCTTCAGCTTACTTATTGTGGGTCTCTTTTTCTTGACCAAGCATCCACTGGAAAATGAAATTACCATGCTGGATGTGGGGCAAGGAGAAAGTATTTTCCTAAGGGATGTAACTGGGAAGACCATTCTCATAGATGTAGGTGGCAAGGCAGAATCTGATAAGAAAATTGAAAAATGGCAAGAAAAGGCGACGACCAGCAATGCCCAGCGAACCTTGATTCCCTATCTCAAAAGTCGAGGAGTAGCCAAGATTGACCAGCTGATTTTGACAAATACGGACAAGGAACATGTTGGAGATTTGTTGGAGGTGACCAAGGCTTTTTATGTAGGGGAGATTTTAGTATCAAAAGGAAATCTGAAACAGAAGGAATTTGTGGTAGAACTACAGGCGACTCAAACCAAGGTGCGCAGTGTGACAGCAGGAGAGAACTTGCCAATTTTTGGAAGTCAGTTAGAAGTCCTATCTCCAAGGAAAATTGGAGATCATGAAGATACCCTGGTTTTGTATGGAAAACTCTTGGATAAAAACTTTCTTTTCACTGGAAATTTGGAGGAGAAAGGAGAGAAGGACATGCTGAAGCACTATCCTGACCTAGAAGTGGATGTTTTGAAAGCTAGCCAACATGGCTCTAAAAAATCATTAAGTTCAGACTTTTTAGAACAGCTCAAACCAGAGATGACTCTCATCTCAGTTGGAAAGAACAATCGAACGAAACTCCCCCATCAGGAAACTTTGACACGACTGGAAGGTATCAATAGCAAAGTTTACCGAACTGACCAGCATGGAGCTATACGGTTTAAAGGTTGGAATAGTTGGAAGATTGAAAGCGTTCGATAGGAAAGATAAATATTATTATTAGACTTCCTGCGAAACAAAATATGGTATAATCCCGACTTTATCA
>NZ_VMLS01000007.1:0-57898 GCF_013276805.1 Streptococcus sp. 1449 | reverse complement strand
ATTACTTGAAATCAGATGGTTCATACGCTCGCAATGCATGGCAAGGAAATTACTATTTGAAATCAGATGGTAAAATGGCTAAGAATGAGCGAGTTGATGGAGGCCGCTACTATGTAGATGCCTCAGGTCTCTGGAAACCATAAATCAGATAAAATTCAGAAAGTTAATGCAAACCTTTGCATAAATGACTGAAATTTGTTATACTAGTACTGTAAGCATTTTCAATTACTAGACAATGAAAAAGGAGAGTATGATGAGTCAAAAGATTATTGGGATTGACCTTGGTGGAACTTCTATCAAATTTGCAATCTTAACAACAGCAGGAGAAATCCAAGGAAAATGGTCTATCAAGACTAACATTTTGGATGAGGGAAGTCATATCGTAGATGATATGATTGAGTCTATTCAACACCGTTTGGACTTGCTTGGATTGGTGGCAGCGGATTTCCAAGGTATTGGAATGGGGTCACCAGGTGTGGTTGACCGTGAAAAAGGGACTGTTATTGGTGCCTACAATTTGAACTGGAAAACCCTTCAACCAATTAAAGAAAAGATTGAAAAAGCCTTGGGTATTCCTTTCTTTATCGATAATGATGCTAACGTAGCAGCTCTTGGTGAGCGCTGGATGGGTGCTGGTGATAACCAACCAGACGTTGTCTTTATGACACTTGGTACAGGTGTTGGTGGCGGTATCGTCGCAGAAGGCAAATTGCTTCACGGTGTGGCTGGTGCAGCAGGTGAGCTTGGCCACATCACTGTTGACTTTGACCAACCAATCGCATGTACTTGCGGTAAGAAAGGTTGCCTTGAGACAGTTGCTTCAGCAACAGGGATTGTCAATTTGACTCGTCGCTATGCGGATGAATACGAAGGCGATGCAGCCTTGAAACGCTTGATTGATAATGGAGAAGAAGTAACTGCTAAGACTGTCTTTGATCTCGCAAAAGAAGGAGACGACCTTGCCTTGATCGTTTACCGTAACTTCTCACGTTACTTGGGAATCGCTTGTGCTAACATCGGTTCAATTTTGAACCCATCAACAATCGTCATTGGTGGTGGTGTATCAGCTGCAGGAGAATTCCTTCTACAAGGTGTTCAAAAAGTCTACGATGAAAATACTTTCCCACAAGTACGCACATCAACAAAATTGGCTCTTGCAACTTTAGGAAATGACGCTGGGGTTATCGGAGCAGCATCACTTGTATTGCAATAAAATAATGAGAGAGGAAAAATGCTAACCTAGAGTTAGTAATGTTCCTCTTTTCTTTTTTATGCTATACTAGTTAGGACAATGAATGAGGTGAGAGTAAATGACAAAAGCAGATACGATTTTTAAAGAAAATATTGAACGAATCATCAAAGACGGTGTCTTTTCAGAGCAAGCTCGTCCTAAGTATAAGGATGGGACAGTTGCCAACTCCAAGTATGTAACGGGTGCATTTGCCGAGTATGACTTGGCAAAGGGGGAATTCCCCATCACAACCTTGCGTCCCATTGCCATCAAATCAGCCATCAAGGAAGTGCTCTGGATTTACCAAGACCAGTCAAATAGCCTAGACGTTCTTAATGACAAGTACAATGTTCACTACTGGAATGACTGGGAAGTGGGGGATACAGGAACCATTGGTGAGCGCTATGGTGCTGTTGTTAAGAAACACGACATCATCAATAAGCTTCTCAAACAGTTGGAAGCCAACCCTTGGAACCGCCGCAATATTATCTCTCTCTGGGATTACCAAGCTTTTGAGGAGACAGAGGGCCTCCTTCCATGCGCCTTTCAGACCATGTTTGATGTCCGCCGTGTAGATGGGGAAATCTATCTGGATGCGACCTTGACCCAGCGCTCCAATGATATGCTGGTGGCTCACCACATCAATGCTATGCAGTATGTAGCTCTTCAAATGATGATTGCCAAGCATTTTGGCTGGAAGGTTGGGAAGTTCTTCTATTTCATAAACAACCTCCATATCTATGACAATCAATTTGAACAAGCTCAGGAATTGCTCCGTCGTGAGCCGTCAAACTGCCAACCACGCTTGGTTTTAAATGTTCCTGATGGGACCAATTTCTTTGATATCAAAGCAGAAGATTTTGAGTTGGTGGATTATGACCCTGTTAAGCCACAGTTAAAGTTTGACCTAGCTATTTAATACTCTTAGAAAATCTCTTCAAACCACGTCAGTGTCGCTTCATCAACAACCTCAAAACCATGTTTTGAGCAACCTGCGGCTAGTTTCCTAGTTTGCTCTTTGATTTTCATTGAGTATGAAAGAATAGAAAAAAGAAGTTGAGATAATGAATCCCAACTTCTTTTGTTTTTTAACGTGATACGCGGCGACGAGCTGCTTTTTTACGGTTTTCTTCGATGAAAGCTGCTTTTTGTTCTTCTGGTTCGATCACTTTCTTTTTAAATGCGTATACTGCACCTGCAACTGCAGCGACAGTTCCTGCGACACCTGTTACAAGACCTTTAGCGAATCCTTTAGCCATGAGTCTTCCTCCTTTATCTTCTTAATCAGCCAGCCTCTTCAAGAGGTCACATTTTTCTGACTGACCTTTTTGTGTTATAATAATAGTAACGAAAAAATGGGAATTTTTCAAGGAAAAAAGATGAAAACAAAAATAATTGTGATTGTTGGACCGACTGCAGTTGGAAAAACAGCCCTTGCCATTGAAGTGGCCAAGCGTTTTAATGGCGAAGTGGTTAGCGGTGATAGTCAGCAAGTCTATCGAGGACTTGATATTGGGACGGCTAAGGCTAGTCCAGAAGAGCAGGAAACTGTTCCTCATCATTTAATCGATGTTAGAGAGGTAACCGAGTCTTACTCGGCTTTTGATTTTGTTTCAGAAGCTAAGATGGCTATTGAGGATATTCACAGCCGTAGCAAGCTGGCCATTATCGCTGGTGGGACTGGACTTTATATCCAGAGCTTGCTAGAAGGTTACCACCTAGGTGGGGAGACTCCCCATGAGGAGATTTTGGCCTATCGGGCTAGCTTGGAGCCTTATACAGATGAGGAATTAGCTCATCTGGTGGAGCAAGCAGACCTTAAAATTCCTCAGTTTAATCGTCGTCGTGCGATGCGTGCCTTGGAAATTGCCCATTTTGGTCAGGAATTGGAAAATCAAGAGACCTTGTATGAACCATTGATTATCTGCTTGGATGATGAACGTAGTAAACTTTATGAGCGCATCAACCACCGAGTGGATTTGATGTTTGAGGCTGGGCTTTGGGATGAGGCCAAGTGGCTTTTTGACCATTACCCTAATGTGCAGGCGGCTAAAGGAATTGGCTATAAGGAACTCTTTCCATATTTCCGTGGAGAGCAGACCTTGGAGGAAGCCAGTGAGAGTCTCAAACAGGCGACCCGTCGTTTTGCCAAGCGTCAGTTAACCTGGTTCCGTAATCGCATGCAGGTGACCTTTTATCAGATTGGAGAAGCTGGTGTGCAAGACCGCATTTTAAACCAGATAGAGGAGTTTTTAGATGATTGAAACGGAGAAAAAAGAGGAGCGAGTTCTGCTGATTGGTGTGGAATTGCAGGGCATGGACAATTTTGATCTCTCTATGGAAGAATTGGCCAGTTTAGCTAAGACAGCTGGGGCAGTCGTTGTAGATAGCTACAGACAAAAACGTGAAAAATATGATTCCAAGACCTTCGTCGGCTCTGGTAAGTTAGAAGAAATTGCGCTTATGGTGGATGCAGAAGAAATCACCACTGTCATCGTCAACAACCGTCTGACCCCAAGGCAAAATGTCAATCTAGAGGAAGTTCTGGGTGTTAAGGTCATTGACCGTATGCAGTTGATTTTGGATATCTTTGCCATGCGGGCTCGAAGCCATGAAGGGAAACTCCAAGTCCACCTAGCTCAACTAAAATATCTCTTGCCTCGCTTGGTTGGTCAGGGGATTATGCTCAGCCGTCAGGCAGGGGGAATTGGTTCCCGTGGACCTGGTGAAAGCCAGCTGGAGTTGAACCGTCGTAGCGTTCGCAATCAAATCACGGATATAGAGCGCCAGCTCAAGGTGGTTGAGAAAAATCGGGCGACTGTCAGAGAAAAACGTCTGGAGTCCAGCACCGTTAAGATTGGTTTGATTGGTTATACCAATGCTGGGAAGTCAACTATCATGAACACCTTGACCAGTAAGACTCAGTATGAGGCTGACGAGCTCTTTGCGACTCTGGATGCGACGACTAAGAGTATTCATCTAGGGGGCAATCTTCAAGTAACTTTGACAGATACCGTGGGCTTTATCCAAGATTTGCCGACAGAGTTGGTGTCCAGTTTTAAGTCGACCTTGGAAGAAAGCAAGCATGTGGACCTTCTGGTTCATGTTATCGATGCCAGCAATCCTTACCACGAAGAGCATGAAAAAACAGTCTTGTCTATCATGAAAGACTTGGATATGGAGGATATTCCTCGCCTGACTCTTTATAATAAAGCGGATTTGGTGGAGGATTTCACGCCGACTCAAACGCCTTATGCCCTCATTTCTGCCAAGGCTGAGGATAGTCGTGAGAACTTGCAGGCACTATTTTTAGAGAAAATCAAGGATATTTTTGAATCCTTTACCCTGCGCGTGCCTTTTTCAAAGTCTTACAAGATTCATGATTTAGAAAGTGTTGCGATTCTGGAAGAACGTGATTATCAGGAGGACGGCGAAGTGATTACAGGCTACATTTCCGAGAAAAATAAATGGAGGTTAGAGGAATTTTATGACTGATATTAAAACGTTGGCTCTAAAATATGGGGGCTATACAAGTCTGGATAAGGTCTATCTGGATCAGCTTCTAGCTGGCAAGACAGAGCAAGAGCAGCTGGCACTGATCACTCCTCCGCCTAGTGTAGTCAATGCTTACTTTGCAGAACTCTACCAGAAAAAGAGTCCTCAAGCTGCGACGGATTATTTTGCGGAACTCAGTCAGGAACTGAATCTTTACAATACTGAGCCAAGTTTCACCTTAGAAAACAAGCCCTTTATTCGGCTTAATCTATCTGGTAAATCCTTTGGTTTTTGTTATGAGAGTGAGGGACTGGGTCGAATTTTCTCCGAGAATGAAGAGAAAATTTCGGATGACTTGCTTTTTGAAATTGCGCAAATTTTCCCCCATCAACTAGTATTTGAAGAGTCTGGAAAGATTTACATGAAGCCTGTCGGAGATGAGGAAGTTGTTAGTGTGGAAAATCTCACAGCTTTGACAGATTTAGAAAGCTTGGCTGATGGTTGTAAGCGTCTCAAAGGCTACAGCCAAGAGGATTTACTGCAAGAAGCTACTGCTTTTTCTGGCAAGCGCTATTTCCGATCGAAAAACCGCACAGCCATGTTATATATTGATTAATTAGAAAGTATCGAATGGATATTCAATTTTTAGGAACGGGGGCTGGTCAGCCCTCTAAAGCCCGCAACGTTTCAAGTCTCGCCCTGAAACTCTTGGACGAGATTAACGAAGTCTGGCTCTTTGACTGTGGAGAAGGAACGCAAAATCGCATTCTGGAAACCACAATTCGACCACGTAAGGTCAGCAAAATCTTTATTACCCACCTACATGGAGACCACATCTTTGGCTTGCCAGGTTTCCTATCTAGCCGTGCCTTTCAGGCCAATGAAGAGCAGACAGATTTGGAAATCTATGGACCGCAAGGTATCAAGTCCTTTGTCTTAACCAGTCTTCGTGTGTCAGGTTCGCGCCTGCCTTACCGTATTCATTTTCATGAGTTTGACCAAGATTCTCTAGGTAAAATCCTTGAGACCGATAAATTCACGGTGTATGCAGAGGAGTTGGATCATACTATTTTCTGTGTTGGCTATCGTGTCATTCAAAAGGACTTGGAAGGAACGCTGGATGCTGAAAAACTCAAGGCGGCAGGTGTCCCATTTGGCCCACTTTTTGGAAAAATTAAAAACGGTCAGGACGTTGTTCTCGAAGATGGGACTGAAATCAAGGCAGCTGACTATATCTCAGCTCCCCGTCCGGGTAAGATTATCACTATTTTAGGAGACACTCGAAAAACGGATGCTAGTGTGCGTCTGGCTGTCAATGCCGACGTCCTAGTTCATGAGTCCACTTATGGCAAGGGCGATGAAATAATTGCTCGTAATCATGGTCATTCTACTAACATGCAAGCTGCACAAGTAGCGGTAGAAGCAGGTGCCAAACGACTATTGCTCAACCATATCAGTGCTCGCTTTCTATCAAAAGATATCAGCAAGCTCAAGAAAGATGCGGCAACGATTTTTGAAAACGTCCATGTGGTCAAGGATTTGGAAGAAGTGGAAATCTAGCAGTCACAGAAAGGATAAGTATGCCTACTATTCTCATTACTGGCGCTAGTGGTGGTCTAGCTCAAGAAATGGTCAAACTTTTACCAGAAGACCAGCTCATCTTGCTTGGTAGAAATAAGGAAAAATTAGCCCAACTCTACGGAAATTATTCCCATGCAGAATTGATTGAAATTGATATTACCGACGATTCAGCCCTAGAAGCTCTGGTAACTGATCTTTATCTCCGCTATGGCAAGATTGATGTCTTGATTAACAACGCTGGTTACGGGATTTTTGAGGGATTTGACCAGATTGCTGATAAAGATATTCACCAGATGTTTGAGGTCAATACCTTTGCCCTGATGAATCTGTCTCGTCACCTTGCGGCTCGTATGAAGGAAAGCAGCAAAGGGCATATCATCAACATCGTCAGCATGGCAGGTCTAATAGCTACTGGCAAGTCTAGTCTTTACTCAGCGACCAAGTTTGCGGCTATTGGTTTTTCAAATGCTCTGCGACTCGAACTTATGCCCTATGGAGTCTATGTGACAACAGTCAATCCAGGTCCAATCCGAACAGGATTTTTTGACCAAGCTGACCCAGATGGAACTTATCTTAAATCGGTTGACCGCTTCCTCTTAGAGGCAGATGCAGTGGCTAAAAAGATTGTCAAGATTATAGGCAAAAATAAACGAGAACTCAATCTCCCGATTTTGTTGAACCTAGCCCATAAGTTTTATACTCTCTTTCCCAAGCTAGCTGATAAGTTGGCAGGGGAAACTTTTAATTATAAGTAAAAAGAACCAATGTGCAGGTTGTTGCTAGCCTACATATTGGTTCTTATCATTTCTCAACTATCAAACTGAACTTCTTCTAGTAGATAGTCGATAAAGCGTTCGCCCATCTTAGATAGGCTGGTTTTCTCATGCTGGATATAGACCAGCTCAATCGGGTCATCAATATCCAGTGGGATAGAAACGATATTGTCTCCGTTTAGGTTGCTGTTCAAAATCCCTGTCGCAATGGTATAACCATCCAAACCAATCAAGAGATTAAAGAGGGTGGCACGGTCACTAACCACAATGGATTTCTTGTGGTGCTCTTGAGATAGAATCTCTTCAGAGAAGTAGAAGGAATTGTGTGTCCCTTGGTCATAGCTGAGATAAGGGAAGTTTTCCAAATCAGATAGTTTGACCTTGTCTTTCTTTGCCAGAGGATTGGTCTTGCTGACAAAGATATGGGGCTGGGCTGTGAAGAGATGGTGAGCCAGCAGGTGGTTGTCATCCAGCATTTTGGTTAAAACATCACGGTTGTAGCTGTTTAAGAAGAGGACACCGACCTCACTACGGAAGTTCTTGACGTCATCGATAATCTCCCAAGTCCGCGTTTCACGAAGAAAAAGCTCGTATTTTTCCATATCACTTTTCTTGAGTAGAGAGACGAAAGCGTTGACCACAAAGGCATAGTGCTGGGAGGAAACGCTAAAGAGTTCGCGGTGGGCAACAGGATTTTTATAGCGTTCTTCCAGAAGCTGGGTCTGCTCGACAACCTGACGGGCATAAGAGAGGAACTCCATCCCATCACGGGTCAAGGTGATACCCTTGGGATTTCGGATAAAAATCTCAATCCCCATTTCATTTTCCAAGTCTCTCACAGCATTGGAAAGACTCGGTTGGGTGATAAAGAGTTGCTTGGCTGCCTCATTCATGGAGCCAGTTTCGACGATTTTGATAATATAATGTAATTGTTGAATTCTCATGTTTTTATTGTACCATACTTGCAACAGAATCGCCAAAGAAGATAGGAAAATCAGGAGTATTGTGTAAGTCTCTTCTTGAAAAAAACACAAAATTTTGCTAGAATGAGTCTTATGAAAACATTCTATGATGTGCAGCAATTCCTCAAACGATTTGGTATTATTGTTTACATGGGAAAACGCTTATATGATATTGAACTGATGAAGTTGGAACTATCTCGGATTTACGATGCAGGGTTGATGGATAAATTAGACTATCTAGAGGCAGAAGCAGTTCTTCGCAGAGAGCACAAGGTAGAATTGGATTATATTGAGAAAAATGGAGAAAAGAACTAATGGTTACTTGGATTTTGTGGGCACTTATACTAGCAATGTTGGCGTGGATGGGCTTTAACTATCTTCGTATTCGCCGTGCGGCTAAAATTGTGGACAATGAGGAGTTTGAAGCCTTGATTCGTACGGGTCAATTGATTGATTTGCGCGACCCAGCAGAATTCCACAGAAAACATATCCTTGGTGCACGCAATATTCCTTCAAGTCAGTTGAAAACTAGTCTTGCAGCCCTTCGTAAAGATAAACCTGTCCTTCTCTACGAAAACCAACGTGCGCAACGAGTTACAAATGCAGCTCTTTACTTGAAAAAACAAGGTTTTTCTGAGATTTATATCCTTTCTTATGGCTTGGATTCTTGGAAAGGGAAAGTGAAGACTAGCTAACATTCTGTAAAAATCTGTCGAATGATAGATAAAGCTAGCATTTTATGGTATCATCATTTATATTAATTTTAAGGAGATTTTATAATATGAATTCACAAGAAAAGAAAAAACCTTCACTTATTTTAGGTATCTTATCTATCGTCCTTGGTTTGCTTTCTCCAATAGTGAGTCTGATTTTGGGGATCATAGGATTGGTTTTGGCTTTTTCATACCAAAAAGAATCTGGACTGGACTATAAAACAGAAAAAATTCTCAACATCGTAGGACTTGTAGTTTCTGTTCTTAACTGGATTCTAACAATCGCAGTAGTTTTTAGATAAGCAAAAAACAAAAAAGCTTTAAATTTAAAGCTTTTTTTATTTTATCGACTCATCTCTAAATAGTTTTTAATGATTTGTAACTCTTTTTGGTTCAAAGGGAGGTAGTTACCTTCTGCTAAATCTGGGTTCAATGTAAAGTCCCCAAATTGGATTCTCTTGAGGCTAGTCACCTTAACACCAACCGAGAGGAACATTTTCTTGATTTGATGAAATTTTCCTTCTGAAATGGTGATAGAGGCTTGACTGAGGGAGGGACTTGCAGATAGAATCTCTAGTTTTGCGGGTTTACAGACAGTGCCATCTAAAAAGACAATTCCTTTTTGAAAGGCTTGGATATGGTCAGGTGTCAGAAGTCCATTAACTTTAACTTGATAAGTTTTATCGACATGATATTGGGGATGGAGGAGCTGAAAGCCTAAGGGACCGTTATCGGTCAAGAGGAGGAGTCCCGTTGTATCTCGGTCCAGTCGGCCGACGGCATAGAGCTTATCAGACTGGATGTCAGATGGAAGCAGGTCCATGACGGTCGGAAGTTCCTTGTCTTTGTTGGCTGTCACGACACCAGCAGGTTTATGAAGCATAAGATAGGTGTGTTCATAGCCTTGAATGATTCGATCCTGAAAAAGGAGTTCTTGTAGTCCTGTATCGATATTTTGAGCTAGGGAGCGGGCTGGGCAACCATCGACTAGAATTTCCCCTCTGAGGAGTGCTTGCTTCATGGCCTTTCGGCTAACTTTTTCTTGGGCTAATAAATTATCTAAACGCATACTGTGCCTATCTTATCATAAGTCGCTTGCTTTGAAAAGGCTTGACGTGAAAAGAAAAGCGGAGTGAAAACATTTACACTTGCTTGAGTTATGTTATTTACTTGAAATTATGGTATAATCGTTCAGTTAGAAAATAAATTTTGAATATTATAGAGGAAATCATGACAAAATTAAGAGAAGATATCCGTAACATTGCGATTATCGCCCACGTTGACCACGGTAAAACAACCCTGGTTGACGAATTATTGAAACAATCAGAAACGCTTGATGCACGTACTGAATTGGCAGAGCGTGCTATGGACTCAAACGATATCGAAAAAGAGCGTGGGATTACCATCCTTGCTAAAAATACAGCCGTTGCCTATAACGGAACTCGTATCAATATCATGGACACACCAGGACACGCGGACTTCGGTGGAGAAGTTGAGCGTATCATGAAAATGGTTGACGGTGTTGTCTTGGTCGTAGATGCCTACGAAGGAACAATGCCACAAACTCGTTTTGTATTGAAAAAAGCATTGGAACAAGACCTTGTCCCAATCGTGGTTGTTAATAAAATCGATAAGCCATCAGCTCGCCCAGCAGAAGTAGTGGACGAGGTCTTGGAACTTTTCATCGAGCTTGGTGCAGATGACGACCAGCTTGATTTCCCAGTGGTGTATGCATCAGCGATCAACGGAACTTCTTCATTGTCAGATGATCCAGCTGACCAGGAAGCTACTATGGCACCAATCTTTGACACAATTATTGACCATATCCCAGCTCCAGTAGACAACTCAGATGAGCCTTTGCAGTTCCAAGTATCACTTTTGGACTACAATGACTTCGTTGGACGTATCGGTATCGGTCGTGTCTTCCGTGGTACAGTTAAGGTTGGGGACCAAGTTACCCTTTCTAAACTTGACGGCACAACTAAAAACTTCCGTGTTACAAAACTCTTCGGTTTCTTTGGTTTGGAACGTCGTGAAATCCAAGAAGCAAAAGCAGGTGACTTGATTGCCGTTTCAGGTATGGAAGATATCTTTGTCGGTGAAACCATCACTCCGACAGACGCAGTTGAAGCTCTTCCAATCCTACACATCGATGAGCCAACTCTTCAAATGACTTTCTTGGTCAACAACTCACCATTTGCTGGTAAAGAAGGTAAATGGGTAACTTCTCGTAAGGTAGAAGAACGCTTGCAGGCAGAATTGCAAACAGACGTTTCCCTTCGTGTTGACCCAACTGATTCACCAGATAAATGGACTGTTTCAGGTCGTGGAGAATTGCACTTGTCAATCCTTATCGAAACAATGCGTCGTGAGGGTTATGAACTTCAAGTATCTCGTCCAGAAGTTATCGTAAAAGAAATCGACGGTGTGAAATGTGAACCATTTGAACGTGTTCAAATCGACACTCCAGAAGAATACCAAGGGTCTGTTATCCAAAGCCTTTCTGAACGTAAGGGTGAAATGTTGGATATGATTTCAACTGGTAATGGTCAAACTCGTTTGGTTTTCCTTGTTCCAGCGCGTGGGTTGATCGGTTACTCAACTGAGTTCTTGTCAATGACTCGTGGTTACGGTATCATGAACCATACCTTCGACCAATACTTGCCATTGATTCCAGGTGAAATTGGTGGACGTCACCGTGGTGCCCTTGTTTCTATCGATGCTGGTAAGGCTACAACTTACTCTATCATGTCTATCGAAGAACGCGGTACGATCTTTGTCAACCCAGGTACTGAGGTTTACGAAGGAATGATCATCGGTGAAAACTCTCGTGAAAATGACTTGACAGTTAACATCACTAAGGCTAAACAAATGACCAACGTTCGTTCAGCTACTAAGGATCAAACAGCTGTAATCAAGACACCTCGTATCTTGACCCTTGAAGAATCTCTTGAGTTCTTGAACGACGATGAGTACATGGAAGTAACGCCTGAGTCTATCCGTTTGCGTAAACAAATCCTTAACAAGGCAGAGCGTGAGAAAGCTAACAAGAAGAAAAAATCAGCTGAATAAGAGCTAGAAAGAGAGAAAGATGGTCTATTTAGTCCTAGGAATTTTACTGCTCCTACTCTATGTATTTGCGACACCAGAAAGTATTAAAGGGACAGTCAATATCGTTGCTATGGTATGTATTTTAGTGGCACTCTTGGTTTTGTTGGCTCTATCTTTTCTGAAAATTTTTCAATTACCAACAGAAATATTCCTAGCAATAGCCATGTTAATCCTAGCTTACTTTAGTGTGAGAGACATCACACTCATGCCAGTCAAAAAAAGTAAAAGAAGATAAAAAAGAGAGTTTCGGCTCTCTTTTTTTGGTAGGAATTTTACAATAGTTTGAATTGTTTTTTTACTATAACATCACCTCTTTTGCTTGGATAATATGAATGGGAAAAACTTGAATAAAATTCGTTAATGACATCTATTTTTTGGGGAACTGTAAAACTCTATTACTAATAATATTTTAGTAAAATATGTTGATAAATTATATAGAAAGTGATATACTTAAATTATAAGAAATCGTTTTCAAAATAAGAAAGGATTAAATTTATACTCAATGAAAATCAAAGAGCAAACTAGGAAACTAGCCGCAGGTTGCTCAAAGCACTGCTTTGAGGTTGTAGATAAGACTGACGAAGTCAGTCACATATATAATCCAAGGCGACGTTGACGCGGTTTGAAGAGATTTTTGAAGAGTATTATTGTCTTTGTGCTCAGGGTGTAATGGATTGAACTAGGAAAATAATTCTAAGAATGTATAAAAGATAAAATCTTTTTCTATAGGGTTATTCTCTTATACAAGGAGTCTACTATGAAGAAACTATTCATATTATTATCAACTTTTTTTCTCAGCTTCTTCCTTGCTTGGATTATTGTCTTACGTGCGCCACAATATTTATATGCAAGCTATGATTCCGTCTCCTTACTTCGTGTCAAAAAGGATACTCAGGAACCGACGCGTGAGGTATTTGAACAGGAATTGGAGAATTTTGCAAACTCAGAACAGAGTTTAATAGCTAGAAGAATTGTAGAGCCGAGTAAGGATGGGACAACTCACTTTACTTATGCAATTTATGGTCAGGGAACTTTACCAAAACAATTCCAAGAAGCTAGTCAAGAAAGTCGTGAACGTAGTGATCCACTAAATAGTTATCTCCTTTTGTCAGGCTCCTTGACGAAAGAAAAGCTTGCCGATAAATTAGGAGATTTGGGTTATAAAGCAATTCCTGACCGAAAGACACCGCCCTATACTCTTGCTTTTCGAATATTACTAAATCCCCTTATTTTAATTAGTTTAGCAATATTTGGCTTATCTTTCTTTGCTCTAGTGATTATCACTCGGATTAAGGAAATGAGAGCAGCAGGTATAAAACTCTTTTCTGGTCAGACTCTCTTATCCATCATGGGGCATTCTTTATCGACTGATATCAAATGGCTCCTTCTATCAGCCCTCCTTTCCTTCCTAGGTGGGGGAGTCGTTCTTTTTAGTCAAGGTTTGTTTTATCCTATCTTGTTAGCCACCTATGGTTTTGGGATTAGTTTCTATCTGTTGTTTTTATTGGGTATTTCAATTTTACTAATGCTCCTTTATCTAATGAGTTTGAGTTACAAATCATTAGTTCCTGTTATTAAGGGGAGATTACCCCTTAAACGCTTGATGGCTTTAACCCTATTGTGTCAGTTAGTAGCTGTTTTTACAGTAGGCTACGCTGTTAAGACGGGCTTGACGTCTTACCAACGATTGAAAGAACTTGAAATTTCAAAACAAGCGTGGAAGGACAGAGCAGACTATTATCAAATTTCTTTTGGCTTAGGTGATAGAGGAAAAGATACAGAAAATCAGAATAAGTGGTATGAATTTTCCAAAGAAGCAGTTGAAAAAGAACAGGCTCTATTTGTAAAAGAGAATCTCATTCATTTTGCAAATCCTCAAGGAAAAAATGAAAACGGAGAGACACTGGATACCTATAGTCCAGATGCTAATGTTCTCTATGTCAGCCCAAGTTATTTGGACAAGGAAAATGTATCTGTAAATGGTGAGACTAGACAGAAACTAGCCCATCTTCAAAAAGGGGAATTTGGACTCTTATTACCAGAATCTCTTCGTTCACAGGAAGCAGAACTTAAGAAAGCTTTTGAAGAAAGATTGAGTTATTATGGAAAATCTGGTGAGGAGGCAAGTGCTCCTTTAGAGTATGAAATGAGAGCGATTGTTAGTTATCTTCCAACTGGAGAAAAGCGATTTATTTATAATAACGGTGAAAGCCCAGTATCCATCCAGTACTTAACCGATCCAATTTTAGTTGTATTTACTCCAACATCTACAGGTGATAGTATCATTTCCAAATCTAGTTGGTCTATCAATGCTGGAAAACAACTCTTTATCAAAGGATATGAGAGTGGGCTAGAACTCTTGAAGAAAGCTGGAATTTATGAGCAAGTATCCTATCTTAAAGAAGGAAGAAGTGTTTATCTAACTCGTTATAATGAAGTTCAAACTGAAACAGCAACTTTAATCTTAGGAGCTATTGTTGGGATAGCCAGTTCCTTGTTACTCTTTTATTCTGTCAATCTTCTATATTTCGAGCAATTCCGCCGAGATATCTTGATTAAACGAATTTCAGGTTTACGATTTTTTGAAACACATGCTCAGTATATGGTTAGCCAATTTGCCAGTTTTGTATTTGGTGCTAGTCTCTTTATTTTAAGCAGTCGAGACTTGGTGATTGGCTTGCTCACTTTATTCGTCTTTCTGGCTAGTGCAGTTTTGACGCTTTACCGTCAAGCTCAGAAAGAATCTCGTGTTTCTATGACAATTATGAAAGGAAAATAGGATGATTGAACTAAAGAATATATCTAAAAAATTTGGAAGCCGTCAGCTATTTTCAGATACAAATCTTCATTTTGAAGGTGGGAAAATTTATGCCTTAATCGGTACAAGTGGCTGTGGTAAGACAACACTCTTGAATATGATTGGACGATTAGAGCCATATGACAAAGGACAAATCATCTATGATGGCACTTCTCTTAAGGACATCAGGCCTTCTGTTTTCTTTAGAGATTACTTGGGATACTTATTTCAAGATTTTGGCTTAATTGAAAGCCAAACCGTCAAAGAGAATCTCAATCTGGGTTTAGTTGGTAAAAAGTTGAAAGAAAAAGAGAAAATCTCTTTGATGAAACAAGCTCTAAAACGTGTTAACCTCTCTTATTTAGATTTAAAGCAACCTATCTTTGAATTATCAGGAGGAGAAGCACAACGTGTTGCACTAGCGAAGATAATTTTAAAGGATCCACCTTTGATTCTCGCAGATGAACCAACCGCTTCCTTAGACCCCAAAAACTCTGAGGAATTACTTTCTATCCTAGAGTCTTTAAAAAATCCGAATCGGACCATTATTATTGCGACCCACAATCCTCTGATTTGGGAGCAAGTGGACCAAGTTATTCGAGTTACCGATTTATCACATATATGATATGGTAAGATTCATACTCAATGAAAATCAAAAATCAAACTAGGAAGCTAGCCGCAGGCTGTACTTGAGTACGGCAAGGCGAAGCTGACGTGGTTTGAAGAGATTTTCGAAGAGTATCAGTTAGAAGAAAGAGTCACAAACACACTTTGTGGCTTTTTTATTTCCATAAAAATGGTAAAATAGTAGGAGTAGAAATGGAGTTCGAGACATGAAAGTAATAGATCAATTTAAAAATAAGAAAGTCCTTGTTTTAGGCTTGGCCAAGTCTGGTGAATCTGCAGCTCGTTTGTTGGATAAGCTAGGCGCCATTGTGACAGTAAATGATGGGAAGCCTTTCGAGGACAATCCAGCTGCCCAAAATTTGCTGGAAGAAGGAATCAAGGTTATCACAGGTGGTCATCCTTTGGAACTCTTGGATGAAGAGTTTGCTCTTATGGTGAAAAATCCAGGTATCCCCTACAGCAATCCCATGATTGAAAAGGCTTTGGCCAAGGGAATTCCAGTCTTGACTGAAGTGGAATTGGCTTACTTGATTTCAGAAGCACCGATTGTTGGTATTACAGGTTCAAATGGAAAAACAACCACAACGACTATGATTGGGGACGTTTTGACTGCTGCTGGACAACATGGTCTCTTATCAGGAAATATCGGCTATCCTGCCAGTCAGGTTGCTCAAACAGCGTCAGATAAGGACACGCTTGTCATGGAACTTTCTTCTTTCCAACTCATGGGCGTCCAAGAATTCCATCCTGAGATTGCGGTTATTACCAACCTCATGCCAACCCATATCGACTACCATGGTTCTTTTGAGGAATATGTAGCAGCCAAGTGGAATATCCAGAACAAGATGACAGCAGATGATTTCCTTGTCTTGAACTTTAACCAAGACTTGGCAAAGGAATTGGCAAGAAAAACACAAGCTACCGTTGTACCATTCTCAACACTGGAAAAGGTTGATGGAGCTTATCTGGAAGATGGTCAACTCTACTTCCGTGGGGAAGTGGTCATGGCAGCGAATGAAATCGGAGTTCCAGGTAGCCACAATGTGGAAAATGCCCTTGCGACTATTGCTGTAGCCAAGTTTCGTGGTGTAGACAATCAAACCATCAAGGAAACTCTTTCAGCCTTCGGTGGTGTCAAACACCGTCTCCAATTTGTGGATGAAATCAAGGGTGTCAAATTCTATAATGATAGCAAGTCAACCAATATCTTGGCTACTCAAAAAGCCTTGTCAGGATTTGACAACAGCAAGGTCATTTTGATTGCAGGTGGTTTAGACCGTGGCAATGAGTTTGACGATTTGGTTCCAGATATTACTGGACTCAAGAAGATGGTCATTCTTGGTCAGTCTGCCGAACGTGTCAAACGGGCAGCAGACAAGGCTGGTGTGGCTTATGTGGATGCGACTGATATTGCAGATGCGACCCGCAAGGCCTATGAACTTGCGACTCAAGGAGATGTAGTCCTTCTCAGTCCAGCCAATGCCAGCTGGGATATGTATGCTAACTTTGAAGTACGTGGCGACCTCTTTATCGACACAGTAGCGGAGTTAAAGGAATAATATGAAAAAAATTGTCTTTACAGGTGGGGGGACGGTTGGACACGTTACCCTCAATCTTTTGTTAATGCCCAAGTTCATCGAAGATGGCTGGGAAGTCCACTATATCGGGGACAAGAGTGGTATTGAACACCAAGAAATCCTCAAGTCAGGTTTTGACGTCACCTTCCATTCCATTGCAACTGGGAAATTGCGTCGCTATTTCTCTTGGCAAAATATGCTGGACGTCTTCAAAGTTGGTTGGGGAATTGTCCAATCGCTCTTTATCATGTTACGAGTTCGTCCACAGGCCCTTTTTTCAAAGGGAGGCTTTGTCTCTGTACCGCCCGTTATCGCTGCGCGTGTGTCAGGAGTGCCTGTCTTTATTCACGAATCTGACCTGTCTATGGGCTTGGCCAATAAAATCGCCTATAAATTTGCTACGAAGATGTATTCAACCTTTGAGCAAGCTTCAAGTTTGTCTAAGGTTGAGCATGTGGGAGCAGTGACCAAGGTTTCGGACAAAAACACTCCAGAACCAGATGAATTGGTGGATATTCAAACCTACTTTAATCCTAAATTGCCAACTGTATTGTTTGTCGGTGGTTCTGCAGGCGCTCGTGTCTTTAACCAATTGGTGACAGACCATAAGAAAGAACTGACAGAGCGCTACAATATTATCAATTTAACTGGAGATTCTAGCCTGAATGAGTTGAGCCAAAATCTTTTTCGTGTTGACTATGTGACCAATCTCTATCAACCCTTGATGGAATTGGCTGATATTGTTGTGACACGAGGTGGTGCCAATACGATTTTTGAGCTCTTGGCCATGGCAAAATTGCATGTTATTGTGCCACTTGGTCGTGAAGCTAGTCGTGGCGACCAGATTGAAAATGCAGCTTACTTTGTAAAAAAAGGCTATGCAGAAGAGCTTCAAGAAAGCGATTTGACCTTGGATAGTTTGGAAGAGAAGCTTGCTCACTTACTAAGTCACAAGGAAGACTACCAGGCTAACATGAAGGCTTCTAAGGAATTGAAATCTCTAGCAGATTTTTATCAATTGTTGAAAAAAGATTTATCATAAGGAAAGTAAATGTCAAAAGATAAGAAAAATGAGGGCAAAGAAATCCTCGAAGAATTGAAAGAGTTATCAGAATGGCAGAAACGAAACCAAGAATATCTAAAAAAGAAGGCTGAGGAAGAGGCAGCCCTAGCTGAGGAGAAAGAAAAGGAAAGACAAGCTCGAATGGCTTCAAAATCTGAAGATTCAGATGCAACCGAGGACCAAGAGAGTGAAGCGGACCCAGAAGATGAAGAATCAGCTAAGGAAAAGTCTGAAGAAAAAGTAGAATCCTCAGAGGCTGACAAAGAGGAAGAAGCGATAGAAGAATCGAGGTCTAAAGAGGACGAGGAACAGGATAAAAAGCTTGCTAAAAAGGCTCCAAAGGAAAAAGCAGCCAAAGCAAAGATTCCTGGCCTCCATATCTTGCGAGCTCTGACGATTTTATTTCCAAGTCTGCTTTTATTGATTGTCTCTGCCTACCTACTCAGTCCTTATGCGACCATGAAGGATATTCGTGTTGAGGGAACGGTGCACACTACGGCTGATGATATTCGACAGGCTTCAGGTATTCAGGATTCGGATTATACGATTAACCTTCTGCTAGACAAGGAAAAATATGAAAAGCAGATTAAGTCTAACTATTGGGTTGAATCAGCTCAACTTGTTTATCAATTTCCAACCAAGTTCACTATCAAGGTCAAGGAATATGATATTGTGGCCTACTATATTTCTGGTGAAAACCATTATCCTATTCTTTCCAGTGGTCAGCTTGAGACCAGTGCTGTGAGTTTGGTCAGTCTACCAGAAACTTATATATCAGTTCTCTTTAATGATAGTGAAAAAATCAAGGCTTTTGTCTCAGAACTTTCTCAAATTAGCCCAGAACTCAAGGCGGCTATCCAAAAGGTGGAATTAGCTCCCAGCAAGGTCACTTCCGATTTAATTCGATTGACCATGAATGATTCGGACGAAGTCTTGGTTCCTCTATCTGAAATGAGTAAGAAACTGCCTTATTACAGTAAGATTAAGCCTCAATTGTCAGAACCAAGTGTGGTCGATATGGAAGCTGGAATCTACAGCTACACTGTAGCGGATAAATTGATTATGGAAGCAGAAGAAAAAGCCAAAAAAGAGGCCGAAGAAGCTGAGAAAAGGCAGGAAGAAGAACGTAAACGTTTAGAAGAAGAACAGAAAAAACAAGAGGAAGAGAGCAATCGAAACCAAACGACCCAGCGCTCATCGCGTCGCTAGGTTTTACTTTTTTCTCATAGTACTTTAGTGACTAGTTTTTACGTTTAATATTTGACATCTGTTTTTCTTTATGTTACATTATGCAGTGTAATCGATTGCAAAATAATTTTTTATGAAGAAGGTAACACATATGTCAGATGAAGTATTCTTATTTGAAGAAATTGAAGAAATCGTAGCCTCTACAGATGGTGAATTTTGGGGGAGTTTTACTTGGAACTGGGGTAGTTCTCTTAATTGGAGTAGCCTATTGTTAAAAAGATAGGGAGTGATAATCATGCAAGATAACTTTTTATTTGAGGAAATTGAAAAAATTTCAGTACCAGTTAGTGATTTTTCAGCTGGACTTGCAATAGGTATCGGATTTGGTTTAGCAATCCTTGCTCTTACTGGTTGTTGAAGTTTGTTCATTTACTAACATTAAGCTTTTTCAATTTCATTTTAGACAGTCATTTGAATTTTCCGTATTAGTCTTGCAGCAAGAGATTAATAGAATTAGTTATTATTTTATTGATTGTGGACTGAGGGACAGTATCATCTATATATACCATCCAGTAAGAAACATGTATTAGTTGGGAAACAGGAAAAAAATGGTTAGAGCAACTAATAGGTCAAGAATTTACCATATCGGACTTATTAGTGTTAGTAGGGAAGAAATATTATTTAAGATTTTATATTGTTCTTAGTAAAATGGGACTTATAGATTCTATGAAATC
This sequence comes from Streptococcus sp. 1449, assembly GCF_013276805.1. Lineage (NCBI taxonomy): Bacteria > Bacillati > Bacillota > Bacilli > Lactobacillales > Streptococcaceae > Streptococcus > Streptococcus sp. 1449. The sequence continues at coordinate 38,046 of NZ_VMLS01000007.1, read as the reverse complement.
ACGAAAAAAGATAAATATTTTTAAAATATCTTGGGACTTTAATATAACATTGGACTTTAATATAACATTATCTGAAAAATTAAACTATAAAAGATTTAATAAGAATTTTGAAAAAATCCTATTTGGTATTTTCCCATTGGCTCTTATTTTGCAATGTTTTATTATGTATATTTATAGGGCGGATATTTTGACTAATTTCCAAAACTTTCCAATAACGCTAAACATTCTTTTATTTTGGTTGCTTGTTGTTATTATATCTGCAACGATACATGAATTTAGTCATGCAATAATTGCTAATAATTATCAAATTGAGATCCCAAATTGTGGAATAATGCTACTTTTGTTTAATTTGGCTTTTTTTGTAGATTTAAGTGGGGTGCAATTCTTAAAGAATAAAAAACAATTTTTGAAAATTATGTTAGCAGGAATTGCTTCAAATTCGATTTTATCACTTACAGGTTTACTTGTTTTATTGTTCACATCGTATAAATTGCTTGGACTCTTATTTTTTATCATTAACTTAGGTATGATTTTTAGGTCAACTTGCTCCTCTGAAAGTACTTTTAGAGGAGCTGTTTGATTTGGCTAGTTTTTGAAACTGAAATCTATTATACTACAAACTATTGAAAGCGTTTTAATTTTAAGGTATAATAATCTCATAGAAATAAAGAAAAGGAGGAAAGAGGATGCCACAGATTAGCAAAGAAGCCTTGATTGAGCAAATCAAAGATGGAATCATCGTTTCTTGTCAGGCTCTTCCTCATGAACCGCTTTATACAGAAGCGGGAGGGGTGATTCCCTTGCTGGTCAAAGCGGCTGAGCAAGGTGGAGCAGTCGGTATCCGAGCAAACAGTGTTCGCGATATCAAGGAAATTAAGGAAGTCACTAAACTTCCAATCATTGGGATTATCAAACGTGATTATCCACCTCAGGAACCCTTCATCACGGCTACTATGAAAGAAGTTGATGAATTGTCAGAACTGGACATCGAGGTGATTGCTCTGGATTGTACCAAGCGTGAATGCTACGATGGTTTGGAAATTCAAGAGTTCATTCGTCAGGTTAAGGAGAAATATCCTAACCAGCTCTTGATGGCGGACACCAGTACTTTTGAAGAAGGATTGGCAGCGGTCGAAGCAGGAATTGACTTTGTCGGAACAACCTTATCAGGCTACACATCCTACAGTCCAAAAGTGGATGGTCCAGATTTTGAACTCATCAAAAAACTCTGTGATGCCGGTGTAGATGTCATTGCAGAAGGAAAAATTCATACACCAGAACAAGCCAAACAAATCCTTGAATACGGAGTGCGAGGCATCGTTGTTGGTGGTGCTATTACTAGACCAAAAGAGATTACAGAACGCTTTGTAGCAGGATTGAAATAGCATGCTAGAGAAGAGGTGTAATGTGAAAATTGATGTTATAAATCATATAGAGTCACCAGGACTAGCTGGGATGATTTGTAGACGGATTAACAATAGAATTTTAGTATATGGGGGTAGTTATTTCCCAAATAACGATCCGTTAAAGAGTCCAAAAGTCCAATCTAATAAAATTAGAGTTTATGATGAGAAATTTAATCTTCTATATGAACAAGATGGAAAAATTTCTCCAGATAAAGGAATTACAATTGAAGTTGAAAATGAAATCTTTTATATTCTAGGTTCAAGTATTTATCGTATTACAATTGGTGAAAGTGTAGAAGAAATCTGTCTCGGGGATTTTGATTTCCAACTAGAGAGTGGTTATGGTTGTTATTTTGATGGCCACTTATTCTTTGGATTTCAGGAAAGTTATCTGTTCAATATTGAGACTCGAGAGCTTTTAAAAAAATCCGACTTCCCAGTTTCTGGTAGAGGTCAAGGTTTATCAGTCAAATATCAAAATGAATTGTATTATTTAGGTGGAGCGAACAATAAAGCTTATTTAGATGGATACAAGTATATTTTTAAAAAAGATAAGTGGGAAAAACTTGAGTTCGGATTACCAAGTTCAGTTCTAGGAGCATCAAGTATACAAATAAATGAAAACGTTTTATTGATGCTTGGTGGCTTTAATGAAATTGTTTATAATAAAGCAGTTATTGATTTAGCAGCCCCTGGCTATAGGGAAGAATACTTTTCTAAAGGAAGAGATTTCTTTAATTGGAATCGCAGCTTGCGAATACTAGATTTAGAGACAGGTAAGGTCAAGATTGTTGCAAACGATGAGCGTTTTGCTCTTTGTGGGGCAGGTTTTCTAAAAGCTGACAATGGATATTACGTTGTTAGTGGGGAATGTAGCCCAGGAAGACGCACTTCTGATATACTTTTGTTAGAGGAGGAAAAATAACGAAGAGTTTAAATTTTTAATTTCTGCAATGCTTACTTAATCACAATAAATAATTACTTAATACAAATAAAGGAGAAATCTAATGAAAGATTTAACTAAGTACAAAGGCGTTATCCCTGCATTTTATGCTTGCTATGAAGAAAATGGTGAAATTAGCCAAGAACGTGTAAAATCTCTGGTGCAATATTTCATTGACAAAGGTGTAAAAGGTATCTATGTAAATGGTTCTTCAGGTGAATGTATTTACCAAAGTGTAGAAGACCGTAAACAAATTATTGAAGCTGTTATGGAAGTTGCTAAAGGTAAATTAACAGTTATTAACCATGTTGCATGTAATAATACGAAAGATAGTATTGAATTGGCAAAACATTCAGAAAGTGTTGGAGTCGATGCTATTGCAGCTATCCCACCTATTTACTTCAAATTGCCAGAATATTCAATCGCAGAATATTGGAATGCAATGAGTGAAGCTGCGCCAAATACAGATTTTATCATTTATAATATTCCACAATTGGCAGGGGTTGCGTTGACTGGTAGTTTGTATGCAACAATGCGTCAAAATCCTCGTGTGATTGGAGTTAAAAATTCTTCTATGCCTGTACAAGATATTCAAATGTTTGTAGCTGCAGGTGGAGAAGATTACATTGTATTCAATGGTCCAGATGAACAATATCTTGGTGGTCGCTTGATGGGAGCAGAAGCTGGTATTGGTGGTACTTATGGCGTTATGCCAGATTTGTTCTTGAAATTGGAAAGTTTGATTCAAGAACGAGATTTAGATACTGCTAAAAAACTTCAATATGCTATCAATGAAGTTATCTATAAGATGATATCAGGTAAGGCAAATATGTATGCTGTAGCAAAAGAGGTTTTGCGTCTAAATGAAAAACTTGATTTAGGTTCCGTTCGTCAACCCTTAGAAGCATTGGCAGAAGGTGACTTGGAAGTTGCAAAACAAGCAGCCGAACTTATTCAACAAGCACGAAAAGAATTTTTATAGTACCTAAATAAAATCAATATGGAGATATGTTATGGGCACAACAGGATTTACAATAATTGACTTAATTATCTTGATTGTTTATTTACTTGCGGTGTTGGTTGCAGGTATCTATTTCTCTAAAAAAGAGATGAAAGGAAAAGAGTTCTTTAAAGGAGATGGTTCGGTTCCTTGGTATGTTACTTCGGTATCCATTTTTGCCACAATGCTCAGTCCGGTTTCCTTCTTGGGACTCGCTGGTAACTCTTATGCAGGTAGCTGGATTTTATGGTTTGCTCAATTAGGGATGGTTGTAGCTATTCCACTGACAATTCGTTTTATCTTACCTATTTTTGCACGGATAGACATCGATACGGCATATGATTACTTGGATAAACGCTTTAATTCTAAAGCACTTCGTATTATTTCAGCACTCTTGTTTATTATTTATCAATTGGGACGTATGTCTATCATTATGTACCTCCCATCAGCTGGTTTATCAGTATTGACAGGAATTGACATCAATATTTTGATTACTTTGATGGGTGCAATTGCAATTGTTTATTCTTATACTGGTGGTCTAAAATCCGTATTATGGACAGACTTTATTCAAGGTGTGGTTCTGATTAGTGGTGTCGTTGTAGCTTTATTTGTACTGATGGCTAATATTAAAGGTGGCTTTGGTGCAGTAGCAGAAACATTAGCAAACGGGAAATTCCTTGCTGCAAATGAAAAACTTTTCGATCCTAACTTGCTTTCAAACTCCATCTTCTTAATTGTGATGGGTTCAGGCTTTACAATCTTGTCTTCCTATGCTTCATCTCAAGATTTGGTTCAACGTTTTACTACAACACAAAATATTAAGAAACTTAATAAAATGTTGTTCACAAATGGTGTCTTGTCACTTGCAATTGCAACAGTCTTTTACTTAATCGGTACAGGCTTGTACGTATTCTATCAAGTACAAAATGCAGGTAGTGCAGCTAGCAATATCCCTCAAGACCAAATCTTTATGTACTTTATTGCATACCAGTTACCAGTAGGTGTCACAGGTTTGATCTTGGCAGCGATTTATGCAGCAGCTCAATCAACTGTTTCAACAGGTTTGAACTCTGTTGCAACTTCATGGACATTGGATATTCAAGATGTCATTTCTAAAAATATGTCAGAGGATCGTCGTACGAAAATTGCACAATTCGTATCTCTAGCAGTAGGTTTATTCTCAATTGTTGTTTCCATTATCATGGCTCATTCAGATATTAAATCTGCATACGAATGGTTCAATAGTTTCATGGGACTTGTACTTGGTCTACTTGGTGGTGTATTTATTCTTGGTTTTGTTTCTAAAAAAGCAAATAAACAAGGTGCTTATGCAGCGCTGATTGTATCAACTATCGTCATGGTATTTATTAAATACTTCCTTCCTCCAACAGCTGTTAGCTACTGGGCATATTCATTGATTTCAATCTCTGTATCAGTAGTTTCAGGTTATATTGTATCTGTTCTTACTGGAAATAAAGTATCTGCACCTAAATATACAACGATTCATGATATTCCAGAAATTAAAGCGGATTCAAGTTGGGAAGTTCGTCACTAATAGAAAAGAGAAAATAATATGATTATTTCTGAACAATCTGATTTTAGACGATATGCTTCTGTCAATAAACATTTTTCAAAAGTCTGTGATTTTTTAGAAAATACAAATTTGACAGATTTAGTTGATGGAAAATTGATATTGACGGGGAAATGTTTTTGCAAATTGTATGATTTATCTAGCTGATGGAGTTCCAGGAGATATTTTTGAAACTCATAAGAAATCTTTAGATATTCATATTGTTGTTGAAAATACTGAAAAAATGGCAGTAACTTCCCCAGTTCGTGCCCAGTCACGTGTACCTTTTAGCGAAGAAAAGGATATTGCTTTTTACGATAGCAAAGACTATCAAATTGTTGAATTGCTTCCAGGGAATATGTTGGTGACTTTTGAAGAAGATCTTCACCAACCAAAGATTCATTGCAATGATGAGCCTGTTAAAAAACTTGTTATCAAAGTTTTAAACGAGGAAAAATAAAATGAAAAAAATATTAAACAATATGTAACCTTAGGTACTGTAGTGGTATTATCAGCATTTGTTGCTAACTCAGTTGCAGCTTAGGAGACTGAAACTTCTGAAGTATCAACACCAGAGTTGGTGCAACTTGTTGCACCAACGACTCCGATTTCGGAAGTACACCTAAATCGGGTAACTCTTCGGAAGTTACTGTACAACCTCGAACAGTCGAAACTACTGTTAAGGATCCATCTTCTGCAACGGAAGAAACTCCTGTCTTAGAAAAAAATAATGTTACTTTAACAGGGGGAGGAGAAAATGTTACTAATGAGTTAAAGGATAAATTTACTAGCGGTGACTTTGCTGTAGTGATTAAGTACAATTAGTCTAGTGAGAAAGGCTTACAAGCTCTGTTTGGAATATCTAATTCTAAACCCGGTCAACAAAATAGTTATGTAGATGTGTTCCTTAGAGACAATGGTGAATTGGGGATGGAAGCGCGTGATACTTCTTCCAATAAAAATCACCTAGTATCCAGACCTGCTTCAGTTTGGGGTAAGTACAAACAAGAAGCTGTGACTAACACTGTTGCAGTAGTAGCAGATTTAGTCAAAAAAACATATTCTTTATATGCAAATGGCACAAAAGTAGTAGAAAAGAAAGTGGATAACTTCTTAAACATAAAGGATATTAAAGGCATTGATTACTATATGCTTGGGGGAGTGAAACGTGCAGGAAAAACGGCGTTTGGTTTTAACGGAACACTAGAAAATATCAAATTCTTTAATAGTGCATTGGATGAAGAAACTGTTAAAAAGATGACAACAAACGTTGTTACTGGACATTTAATTTATACGGCTAATGATACAACAGGTTCTAACTATTTCCGTATTCCAGTTCTGTATACTTTTAGCAATGGTCGGGTATTTTCAAGCATTGACGCTCGTTACGGCGGAACTCATGATTTTTTGAATAAAATTAATATTGCTACAAGTTATAGTGATGATAATGGTAAGACATGGACTAAACCAAAATTAACATTGGCATTCGATGATTTTGCGCCAGTACCATTAGAATGGCCTCGTGATGTTGGTGGACGTGACTTACAAATCAGCGGTGGTGCAACCTATATTGACTCTGTTATTGTTGAAAAAAATAACAAACAAGTACTCATGTTTGCTGATGTGATGCCTGCTGGAGTAAGTTTTAGAGAAGCTACTAGAAAAGATTCAGGTTATAAATAAATTGATGGTAATTATTACCTTAAATTAAAGAAACAAGGTGATACTGATTAGAATTATACTATTCGTGAGAATGGTACTGTATACGACGATCGTACCAACAGACCAACTGAATTTTCAGTAGATAAAAATTTCGGTATTAAACAAAATGGTAATTATTTGACAGTAGAGAAATATTCGGTTTCATTTAAAAATAATAAAAAGACTGAATATCGTAATGGGACTCACGTCCATATGAATATCTTCTACAAAGATGCATTATTCAAAGTAGTGCCAACGAACTGTATTGCATATATTTCTAGCAATGATCATGGCGAATCTTGGTCTGCACCAACTTTATTACCTCCTATAATGGGACTTAATCGGAATGCGCCTTATTTGGGTCCTGGACGTGGAATCATTGAAAGCTCAACTGGACGTATTCTTATTCCGTCTTACACTGGTAAAGAGTCTGCGTTCATTTATAGTGACGATAATGGAGCATCTTGGAAAGTTAAAATTGTGCCACTTCCTCCTAGTTGGTCAGCAGAAGCACAATTTGTAGAATTGAGTCCAGGAGTAATTCAAGCATACATGCGTACAAATAATGGTAAAATTGCATATTTAACAAGTACAGACGCAGGTACTACTTGGAGTGCACCGGAATATTTGAAATTTGTTTCAAATCCAAGTTATGGAACACAATTATCAATCATCAATTATAGTTAATTGATTGATGGTGAAAAGGCTGTCATTTTAAGTACTCCAAACTCCACAAATGGTCGTAAACACGGGCAAATTTGGATTGGTCTAATTAATGATGATAATACAATTGATTGGCGTTATCATCACGACGTTGATTATAGTAACTATGGATACTCATATTCAACATTGACAGAGTTACCAAATCATGAAATTGGATTGATGTTTGAAAAATTTGATTCATGGTCTCGTAATGAACTTCATATGAAAAATGTTGTACCATATATAACATTTAAGATTGAAGATTTGAAAAAGAATTAAATCTGAAATTTAAAAATATATAGAAATAGGATAAAAATTATGGTAAATTACGGTATTGTTGGAGCTGGATATTTTGGAGCTGATTTGGCTCGCTCAATGAACAAAATTGAAGATGCAAAAGTGGTTGCGGTATTTGACCCAAATCATGGAGAAGAAGTTGCTCAAGAGTTGGGATCAGATGTTTGTGCAAGTTTAGATGAACTTGTAGCACGTGAAGATATTGATTGTGTGATCGTAGCTTCACCTAGCTATCTTCACCGTGAACCTGTTGTGAAAGCTGCTCAACATGGCAAACACGTATTTTGTGAAAAGCCAATTGCATTGTCTTATGAAGATTGTAAAGCCATGGTTGACGCATGTAAAGAAAATAATGTTATCTTTATGGCTGGTCACATCATGAACTTCTTTAATGGTGTACACCATGCTAAAGAATTGATTACTCAAGGTAAAATCGGTAAAGTTCTTTATTGCCATGCCGCTCGTACAGGTTGGGAAGAACAACAACCAACTGTATCATGGAAGAAACTTCGTTCTCAATCTGGAGGACATTTGTACCACCATATTCATGAATTAGATTGCATTCAGTTCATCATGGGAGGACTTCCTGAAAAAGCGACAATGGTAGGAGGCAATGTATATCATAAAGGTGAAAACTTTGGTGATGAAGATGATATGCTCATTGTCAACTTAGAATACTCTGATGATCGTTATGCTGTTTTGGAATATGGTAATGCTTTCCTTTGGGGTGAACACTACGTCTTGATTCAAGGAACTGAAGGAGCTATCAAACTTGACTTGTTCAATACTGGAGGTACTCTTCGTGTTAAAGGTGAAGGAGAATCACACTTCTTAGTTCATGAAACTCAAGAGGAAGATGATGATCGTACAGCTATCTATACCGGTCGTGGTATGGATGGAGCAATTGCGTACGGTAAACCAGGAGTACGTTGCCCATTATGGTTACAAACATGTATTGATAAAGAAATGGAATATCTACATGACATCATTAAAGGTGGAGAAATTACAGAAGAATATGAAAAACTTCTCAATGGTGTAGCTGCTTTAGAATCAATCGCTACCGCTGATGCATGTACTTTATCAGTTAAAGAAGATCGAAAAGTAAGTCTTTCAGAAATCACAAATGCTTAACTATTGTAAAACAGAATAGTAAATTCTTGTCATTATATAATTTCTAAAGTTCTGTGATACAACTTATTGAATAGACTTCCTGCGAAACAAAATATGGTATAATAGTTCTATGAATTATGAAGCAAGTAAACAACTAAATGATGCACAATTTAATCGTCTTGTTGGTGTTCAGCGCACGACTTTTGAAGAGATGTTAGCTGTATTAAAAATTAAACACGCAAAAGATGGATAAAAACCTAAATTAAGCCTAGAAGACCTTCTTATGGCCACTCTTCAATATGTGCGAGAATATCGAACTTATGAACAAATTGCGGCTGATTTTGCTATCCACGAAAGCAACTTAATCCGTCGGAGCCAATGGGTTGAAGTAACTCTTGTTCAAAGTGGTTTTACGCTTTCAAGAACTCACCTTAGTGCTGAGGACACGGTAATGATTGATGCGACGGAAGTAAAAATCCATCGCCCTAAAAAACAATTAGCGAATGATTCTGGTAAAAAGAAATGCCACGCTATGAAGGCTCAAGCGATTGTCACAAGTCAAGGGAGAATTGTTTCTTTGGATATCGCTGTGAACTATTATCATGATATGAAGTTGTTCAAAATGAGTCGCAGAAATATCGGACAAGCTGGTAAAATCTTGGCTGACAGTGGTTATCAAGGGCTCATGAAGCTATATCCTCAAGCGCAAACTCCACGTAAATCCAGCAAACTCAAGCCGCTAACAGCTGAAGATAAAGCCTGTAACCATGCGCTATCTAAGGAGAGAATCAAGGTTGAGAATATGTTTGCCAAAGTAAAAACGTTTAAAATGTTTTCAACAACCTATCGAAATCATTGTAAACGCTTCGGATTACGAATGAATTTGATTGCTGGCATTATCAATCATGAACTAGGATTCTAGTTTTGCAGGAAGTCTAATAAAGAAATAGAGATGGGACTGGGATAATGCCCAGTCCCATTTTTTATCAAAAAGTAATGAGATCAAAAATGTGGGAGTGATGAAATGAAGATTATAGGGATCGATATTGGCGGAACAACAATTAAGGCAGATTTATACGATGATTTTGGAACGAGTTTAAATCAGTTCAAAGAGATAGAAACAATTATTGACTATGATTTGGGAACGAACCAGATATTAAATCAGGTCTGTGATTTAATTGGTGAGTATATTTTAAATTATTCAATTGATGGTGTTGGGATTTCCACTGCTGGAGTTGTTAATGCTAATACAGGAGAAATCATCTATGCAGGCTATACAATACCAGGGTATATCGGAGTAAACTTTACTTCCGAAATAGAAAAACGTTTTGGGTTGTCTACTTTTGTTGAAAATGATGTTAATTGTGCTGAATTAGGTGAATTGTGGAAGGGACAAGCCAAAGATAAGAAAAATGTAGTAATGGTTACTATTGGAACAGGTATAGGAGGCAGTATTATTGTCAATGAACAAATTGTTAACGGATTTAAGATTTGGAGATAAAGTCGCTAAAGAAACTTTTGAAATTTTTGTAGAAAATCTAACAAAAGGTTTATTAACGATTTCTTATCTACTTAATCCAGAAATTCTCATATTAGGAGGTGGGATTCTGGCTAAAAAGGATATTTTGTTACCTGAAATTCAAAGTTCTTTAGCTAAAAATGCAATGGATAATAGGTTTTTGCCTAAAAATGTTGTGGCAGCTACATTAGGAAATGAAGCTGGTCGTATAGGAGCTGTAAAAAATTTCTTAGATAGAGTTTCTAATAAATAGTGTAAAAGATAAGGAGGTGTCACAATGACTAGCTCTGTATTTTCGACAATGCAAGATATTGAGAATGTTGCAACCGATATTATAAAATCATATGATAATGAGATTTATACGTATAAAGCTGTCTCCCAAGAAGAATTGGAAAAACTAGAAAAAAGTTATGATGAAAAAAGTCACGAAGAATTAATTTCAATAGAAAGCAATTTAGAAATGAAACAACAGAACCTCATTGATGAGGTTAATAAAACAATCAAGGAAAATGATGCAAAGATTCAGTATATTTCATCAAGTAGGAGAGGAGAATTTGTAGAAAAAATTATTGGTAGGGTGGTAGAAAAATATGGCTATTAGTCAGATGAAAAGAATTTCTCTACTATTTACTAAGAGTAGTCTTGATGATGTTTTAAAAACTATTCAAGAACTAGAGTCAGTGCAGTTCCGTGATTTAAAGGTTCAGGATAACTGGTCAGAAGCTCTAGAAAAAGATGAGGTTGTATTTCCAACTATTCAAATTTCTCATACTTCTAATTCCAATCATGGGGTTATTGAAGGAAATGATGCCTTGACTTATTTGATGAATAAACAACAACATTTGGAAGCAACTGTAGAGAAATTACAAGAATACCTACCGAAAGAAAACACGTTTAAGTTATTACAGCAACCTCCGATAACAACCTTTTATGAAGAATTAGAAAAATTTGGTAAAGCTAATGTTGCTGAGGGTGTTCTTAAAAAAGTGAATCATCAAATAAACAGAGTTCATGAATTAGAAAGACACATTCAAAGTAATAATGAGGAAATAGAGAGATTAATAAAGTGGGAAAAATTAGAAATTATTCCTGCGTATTTAGAACAATTCTCTTTCTGTAAAGGAAAAGTCGGAACAATTCCAAGGACTGTAGATAATCGCTTATACAATAGTTTTTTAGAAAACAATGTTGAAGTTCAAGAAATATTTTCTAATGATAGAGAGTACGGTGTTGTTGTTTTCTATCAGTCCAGTTGCTCTATTGATTTTGATGAATACTTATTTGAACCATTTGATTATTCTAGAAAGGAATTACCGAAGCAGCGAGTAGTAGATTTGGATCAAAAAAACATGCAGTTAATAACTGAAAAAGAGAATATTATCGCATCGTTGCAAGATTCAAAGAAAAATTTGATAGATTTACAATGGCAAATAGACTATATTTTATCTATCTATGCTCGTCAAATCTCTAAGAATAATCTTTTGAGCACTCCGCATCTAGTTGCATTAGAAGGATGGATAGAAGAAACCCGTATTTTATATTTTATAAAAGTTATGGATGAGCGTTTTGGACATTCTATTTATATTTATGAATCTGAAACATTGACGGATAATCAAGATGAAATACCTATCAAATTAACGAATCATTCTTTAATTGAACCATTTGAATTATTGACAGAAATGTATGCTCTGCCCAAATATTATGAGAAAGATCCTACACCTGTATTAGCACCATTTTACTTTACATTTTTTGGAATGATGGTTGCTGATTTAGGCTATGGTTTACTATTGTTTTTAGGAACAATGTTAGCATTAAAAAATTTTCATCTACCTTCAGCGACTAAGAGATTTTTAAAATTCTTTAATATATTAGGGGTAGCCGTTGCAATTTGGGGTGGAATCTATGGCTCATTTTTTGGATATGAGTTGCCATTTCATCTGATATCTACAACCTCGGATGTCATGACTATATTAGTAGTGTCAGTTGTGTTTGGATTTATTACAGTATTTGTAGGTTTGTTAGCTTCAGGACTACAAAAAGTAAGAATGAAGAAATATGCAGAAGCATATAATTCAGGATTTGCGTGGTGTGTTATTCTGCTTGGCTTGTTATTTATTGCTGTCGGAATGTTGATGCCTGATATGAGACCGTTATTTGTATTAGGGAAATGGGTATCTATTTTTAATGCTGTGGGGATTTTGATTGTTTCTATTATTCAAGCCAAAAGCTTGTCAGGTATTGGAGCAGGATTGTTTAATCTATATAACATTTCATCTTATATAGGTGATTTAGTTAGTTTCACTCGATTGATGGCATTAGGATTATCTGGAGCAAGTATAGCATCAGCTTTCAATTTAATTGTTGGTTTGTTTCCGGGGACATTGGCTAAACTGACAATTGGATTAGTATTATTCATTCTTTTACATGCGATCAATATTTTTCTATCGTTACTATCAGGATATGTTCATGGAGCACGTCTGATATTTGTTGAATTTTTTGGTAAGTTTTATGAGGGTGGAGGAAAACCATTTCAACCTTTGAAGGCTTCTGAGAAATATATTAAGGTTATTACAAAGAATTAATGGAGGATATATATAATGGAACATTTAGCAACTTATTTTTCAACCTATGGAGGAGCTTTCTTTGCTGCATTGGGAATTGTATTGGCGGTTGGATTAAGCGGTATGGGGTCTGCTTATGGAGTTGGTAAGGCTGGGCAATCTGCCGCAGCTTTACTGAAAGAACAGCCAGAAAAATTTGCCTCAGCTTTGATATTGCAACTACTGCCCGGAACACAAGGATTATATGGTTTTGTTATTGGAATTTTGATTTGGTTGCAATTAACTCCAGAACTTCCTTTAGAAAAAGGCGTTGCTTATTTCTTTGTAGCTCTTCCAATTGCTATTGTAGGATACTTTTCGGCTAAGCATCAAGGAAATGTAGCAGTAGCGGGAATGCAAATATTGGCTAAAAGACCAAAAGAATTCATGAAGGGAGCAATTTTGGCTGCCATGGTAGAAACCTATGCAATTCTTGCCTTTGTCGTATCATTCATTTTGACCCTTCGTGTATAAGAAATTAATTTGCTATTCAAAGGAGGAGTCTAAATGAGCAATTTAGAAAACTTACGAGAGTCTGTTATTGAACAAGTTCATGAAAAAGGGCGTATGAAATTATTGGATTCCAAAAAGAAGATTGATGATGAATTTGAAATGCAAAAGTTGGTCATTGTAAAGAAAAAAGAAGCTGAACATGAACGAAAGTTAAAAGAATTACAACAGAAATATCAAATAATTTTTCAACAATTAAAAAATAAGGAACGCCAATCAACGTTAGTATCAAAACAGAAAATATTAAAAGAACTTTTTCAATCTGCTTTAATAGAAATGGAATCTTGGAGTGCAGATAAAGAAATGGAGTTCATCTATCGAATTCTGGAACGATATTCACAACAAGAGGTCATAGTAACTTTTGGGGAGCGGACTTTAGCTAAATTCAATTTGGAACAATTAGAGAAATTGAAATTCTCTTTTCCAAATCATTTATTTAGTGAGCAGCCTATCTCAAATGAATCAGGCCTACTTATTTCAATAGGTAAAATTGATGATAACTATTTGTATAAAACATTAATTGGATTGATTTCTAAGGAAGAAAGTTCAAGTATCGCAAATCAAATTTTTATCAATTAAGGATGAAATTGGTTAATCCTTCTTAGAAATTTGGAGTATTCCAATAAAATTAGAAAGGTATTTTATGGATACTAATCTTTTTTCAAAAATAAATACGACGATTTCGGTAAAAGAAAACGATTTTATTACAGAAGAAAAATTTCAAAAAATTATACAATCCAAAGATATGGAGACATTGGCATTTATCTTAGAAGCAACTCCCTATCATTTATCGATTGACGTTTTAGAAAATCCTAGTCAGACAGAGACTTCGCTAATGACAAAATTAGTCAATGATTATAGATGGGCCTATGCTGAAAGTCCGTCTGATAAAATTGTGACTTTATTTGCTTTACGATATGTTTATCATAATATCAAAGTCTTATTAAAATCTAAGGCGGCAATTAAGAAAGATTTTTCTAAATTATTAATTCCAATAGGGATTTTTGATATAGAAAGTTTAAAACATTTAGTTTCTTCCTTACATTCAGATACACTTCCTGATTTTATGGTTCATGAAGTAGAATCAATTTGGAATGAGTATGAAACTTTTAATAATATTCGTGTACTTGATGTCGGAGCTGATCTAGCATATTTTAAACATCTGAAACTTTTATCTAATGAGTTAGATGAGGTGCTGTCTCAGGTTATTGTCGCAATGATTGACTTTTATAATATTATTACTGTAAAACGTGGTTTATCTCAAAATAAGAGTCATGGGGATATTTTACAATTACTTTCAGATGAAGGAAGTATTTCTTCCAAAGAATTTATATACATTGTAGAAAATCAAGAAATATTTGTGTGGTTCAATAAAATAAATCCAAGCTTAGATTCAATCTTTTCAACTTATGAATTGAAGATGCAGGACGCAACAATTTCATCTTCTGATTTAGAATTTTTATGTGATTTATTATTGTATAAAACTTTAGATCAAGGAAGGTACAATGTAGATGGGCCGTTAGTACTTGCTAGATATTTATTGGGATGTGAGTTTGAAGTAAAGAATCTCAGAATGATTATATCAGCTCTTCAAAATACAATTCCCTTTGAATCAATAAAAGAAAGGATACGCCCGCATTATGAAAGCTAAAAAGTATAAAATTGGCATAATTGGTAGCCGTGATATTATTTTACCCTTTAGCATGATTGGGTTTGATATATTTCCTGCCTATCAAGAACAAGAAGCTACAAATACTCTAAGAAAATTAGCTCAATCTGATTATGGTGTCATTTATATCACTGAAGACATTGCTTCAATGATATTAGATACAATTCGCCATTATGATTCCCAAGTTGTGCCTGCTATTATTTTATTACCGACTCATAAACCAGGTTTAAATCTAGGATTAAAACGTATAGAGGATAATGTAGAGAAAGCAGTAGGACACAATATTTTATAATAATATACAAAATTATCTGTAATATTATTCTATAATTTTTGGACTTAGTAAGGAGAATAACTTTGACTCAAGGGAAGATTATAAAAGTATCGGGACCTCTAGTTATTGCATCAGGTATGCAGGAGGCTAATATTCAAGATATTTGCCGTGTAGGTAAGCTAGGGTTAATCGGTGAAATTATTGAAATGAGAAGAGATCAGGCATCTATCCAAGTCTATGAAGAAACATCTGGTCTTGGTCCGGGAGAACCTGTTGTTACAACTGGAGAACCTCTCTCGGTTGAATTAGGGCCAGGATTGATTTCTCAAATGTTTGATGGCATACAACGCCCATTAGATCGATTTAAATTGGCTACTCATAATGATTTTCTAGTTCGTGGGGTAGAAGTTCCAAGTTTGGATAGAGATATTAAGTGGCATTTTGATTCTACTATAGCAATTGGTCAAAAAGTGAGTACGGGTGATATTCTTGGAACTGTCAAGGAAACCGAGGTAGTTAATCATAAAATTATGGTTCCTTATGGAGTATCTGGCGAAGTCGTTTCTATTGCATCTGGTGATTTTACAATTGATGAAGTTGTATATGAAATAAAAAAAATGGACGGTAGTTTCTATAAAGGAACGCTTATACAAAAATGGCCTGTTCGCAAGGCGCGTCCTGTTTCTAAACGTTTAATCCCAGAAGAACCATTAATCACAGGTCAACGAGTTATTGATACATTCTTTCCAGTAACCAAAGGGGGAGCAGCAGCTGTTCCTGGACCGTTTGGAGCAGGAAAGACAGTTGTACAACACCAAGTAGCTAAATTTGCTAATGTTGATATTGTTATTTATGTCGGTTGTGGAGAACGTGGAAATGAAATGACGGATGTACTGAATGAGTTTCCTGAGTTGATTGACCCTAATACCGGACAATCAATTATGCAACGGACAGTTCTGATTGCTAATACTTCAAATATGCCTGTTGCTGCTCGTGAGGCTTCAATTTATACAGGAATTACCATGGCTGAGTATTTTCGTGATATGGGCTACTCTGTCGCCATTATGGCTGATTCGACTTCACGTTGGGCAGAAGCGCTACGTGAAATGTCAGGACGTCTAGAAGAAATGCCTGGGGATGAGGGTTATCCTGCTTATCTGGGAAGTCGTATCGCTGAATATTATGAAAGAGCGGGACGTTCTCAGGTTCTAGGGCTTCCAGAACGTGAAGGAACGATTACTGCTATTGGAGCTGTATCGCCACCCGGTGGAGATATTTCAGAACCAGTTACTCAAAACACTTTACGGATTGTGAAAGTTTTTTGGGGGCTTGATGCTCCGTTGGCACAGCGACGTCATTTTCCTGCAATTAACTGGCTTACATCTTATTCACTCTATAAAGACAGTGTGGGAACTTATATAGATGGTAAAGAGAAGACAGATTGGAATAGTAAAATAACTCGTGCGATGAACTACTTACAACGGGAATCTAGTTTAGAGGAAATTGTTCGTCTTGTTGGAATTGATTCTCTGTCTGATAATGAACGACTAACGATGGAAATTGCTAAACAAATTCGAGAAGATTATTTGCAACAGAACGCTTTTGATTCGGTAGATACATTCACTTCGTTTGCAAAACAAGAAGCAATGCTAAGTAATATCCTAACTTTTGCTGATCAGGCAAATCATGCTCTAGAGTTGGGTTCTTACTTTACAGAGATTATGGAAGGTACCGTGGCAGTTCGAGACCGTATGGCGAGAAGTAAATATGTTTCAGAAGATAGATTAGATGAAATCAAAATTATATCAAATGAGATTACACATCAAATTCATTTGATATTAGAAACAGGAGGTCTATAAATGAGTGTTATAAAAGAATACAGAACTGCTAGTGAAGTTGTTGGGCCTCTTATGATTGTTGAACAAGTAAATAATGTGTCTTACAATGAGTTAGTTGAAATTCAACTTCATAATGGAGAAATTCGTCGTGGACAAGTTTTAGAGATCCACGAAGATAAAGCAATGGTTCAGCTTTTTGAAGGATCTAGTGGAATAAATTTAGAAAAGTCTAAAATTCGTTTTGCTGGTCATGCATTAGAATTGGCTGTATCTGAGGATATGGTTGGTCGTATTTTTAATGGGATGGGAAAACCAATTGATGGTGGACCAGATTTAATTCCAGAGAAATATTTAGATATTGATGGTCAAGCTATTAATCCTGTATCTAGAGATTATCCAGATGAATTTATTCAGACAGGGATCTCCTCTATTGATCATTTGAATACTCTTGTACGTGGTCAAAAATTACCAGTATTTTCAGGTTCGGGCTTACCTCATAATGAATTAGCTGCTCAGATAGCAAGACAAGCGACTGTTTTAAATTCTGATGAAAATTTTGCGGTTGTATTTGCAGCAATGGGTATTACTTTTGAAGAAGCTGAGTTCTTTATGGAAGACCTCAGAAAAACAGGAGCGATCGATCGTTCAGTCTTATTTATGAACTTGGCAAATGATCCTGCAATTGAGCGTATTGCAACTCCCCGCATTGCTTTAACTGCGGCAGAGTATCTAGCTTTTGAAAAAGATATGCATGTTCTAGTTATCATGACGGATATGACTAACTATTGTGAAGCGTTACGTGAAGTCTCGGCAGCTCGCCGTGAAGTTCCAGGTAGACGAGGCTATCCGGGATATTTATATACAAATTTATCAACTCTATACGAAAGGGCTGGTCGCTTAGTTGGTAAAAAAGGTTCAGTGACACAGATTCCTATTTTAACAATGCCAGAAGATGACATAACACATCCAATTCCTGATTTAACTGGATACATTACTGAAGGGCAAATTATTTTGTCGCATGAGTTGTATAATCAAGGTTATCGTCCACCAATCAATGTTTTACCTTCTCTCTCTCGATTAAAAGATAAGGGATCTGGAGAAGGTAAAACTCGTGGAGATCATGCTCCAACTATGAATCAACTGTTTGCAACCTATGCTCAAGGGAAAAAGGTTGAAGAGTTAGCAGTAGTATTAGGAGAGTCGGCTTTATCTGATGTAGATAAATTGTATATGAGGTTTACAAAGCGCTTTGAAGAAGAGTACATCAACCAAGGATTTTATAAAAATCGAAATATAGAAGATACGTTGAATCTTGGGTGGGAATTACTATCAATTCTTCCTAGAACAGAGTTAAAACGTATCAAAGATGATTTGCTTGATAAATACTTACCTTTGGTAGAAGTTTAATCCAGAAATGGAGTGATTATCTATGGTACGTTTGAATGTAAAACCAACTCGTATGGAATTGAATAACTTAAAGGAACGTTTGAAAACAGCTGAACGTGGACATAAGTTATTAAAGGATAAAAGAGATGAATTGATGAGGCGATTTATTTCTTTGATTCGTGAGAATAATCAACTTCGGAAAGAAGTAGAAAGTTATCTAATTGATAATCTAAAATCCTTTGCAGTTGCTAAATCATTAAAGAATTCTCAAATGGTGGAGGAATTATTTTCAATTCCATCGAAAGAAATTGAATTATTTGTTGAGAAAGAAAATATCATGAGTGTAATAGTTCCTAGAATGTATATGAATATTACTTCTCAAAATGAGAACAGTGAATACAGCTATTTATCTTCTAATAGTGAAATGGATGATGTATTTGCTACAATGAATTGTTTAATTGATAAATTACTAAGACTGGCAGAAGTTGAAAAAACGTGTCAGTTAATGGCTGATGAAATAGAAAAAACACGTAGACGTGTAAATGGTTTAGAATATTCGATTATTCCAAACTTGTCAGAAACTATTCATTATATAGAATTGAAACTAGAGGAGGCAGAAAGAGCCAATTTAGTTCGGATTATGAAAGTGAAGTAGATCCTTTATTTAGATTATTAATTAGATGAACAAATATCAGCTTGGATAAGGCGGTAAGTCTTTCTAAGCCGTTTTTTAGTAATTCAATTCCTTTTTTTCAGTATGATAGTGGTATTATTTTAAGATACTTGAATTCTAACAATAATAACTTGAATTTTCAGTATATAGTTCAACTTTTAATAGCATTTGTTATTATTTATTTCCCTTTGAGTCAACTATTACAGTTTTTGACACCTAATATTATTGTTCGTAGTATAGGAGGGGTGGTTGTTTCTATACTGCTTTCTATATTATATGAGAGGAAGGACGAAATATGTTCTACGTAAATAGTTATGTTTTTGCTTATAAAAAAGAAGGTATAATGTATTTGCGTGGTCGGAGTATGCGGGAAATAGCTATAGAACCTCAAATTTCGCAAGAATTTATCAACGATCTATTTAATAGTTGTAAGGAACTATTAGAGATAGAAGAAGTATTAGGCAGTAAACTAACATTTGAACTATAAATGAACAAATTTTAGTTTCGGATGAGATAGATATTGATAGGAGATATTCTAGAACTAAAGGTTACTGTTCGTTATTTTATAATGAAGAGTATAATAAAATACAGAATAAAACAGTATTAGTATTAGGAGCAGGAGCCTTAGGATGTTATATATCTCTAAGTCTAAGTATGTATGGAGTGAGGAAACTTATTGTCGCTGATTACGATATAATAGAACCATCAAATTTAAATAGGCAAATTCTTTATACAGAGTCGGATGTTGGTAAGGAGAAGATTAATGTTCTTTCTGAAAAAATACACAAGTATAATTCAGATGTTCAGGTAGTACCTATTTCTATTAAAGTTTCTTCAGTAGAAGAATTAGAAAACATTGTTGCGGAATATGGGAGTATAGATTTTATCGTTAAAGCAATTGATAGGCCCATTGATATTATAAAAATTGTCAATCAATTTGCTGTATCGCATAAGATATCCTACATATCAGGAGGGTTTAATGGATGCTATCTTATTATTGATAATATATATATCCCTACCATCGGTTCTTGCTTTGGTTGTCGGAATATAAACAAAGGTATAAATAAGTACACTTTATCTGATAAGACAAAGTGGCCGACTACACCAGAGATGCCTGCTATTTTGGGAGGGATAATGACTAATTTAATAATTAAAATATTTCTGGGATGTTATAATGAAATCCTAATAGATAACGCTTACGTTTATAATATGAGAAATCATGCTCTAAGTCAAGAAAAATATGTTCTGGAAAACGGAGAATGTCCAATTTGTAAAAAAAAATAATAAAGTGAAAGATAACAATATTAGAGCGAAAACATTTATTCGTTCAGTTTGTTTTTGCTTATTATCAGGAGGAGTAGCTTTTTTATCTGCTATTGGGCAGTTCGCTGTTATAGAAACACAATTAATAGTATTGTTCTTGGGTATTATTTTTGCTATATATTATGCTTACTACAATAAAAATGTTCAAACATCATTGGAAAATATAGTATGGCTTTTTTCATCGTTTGAGATTTTATTTTTGCTTGTTAATTTTAGAACATTTATTCAGTTACCAGTGGATATTTTTATTGGTATGATAATATTTTTAATGCTGTGGATATTTATTATGTTAGGTATAGTGTGTCTTAGTTATTATATAACTTTATTATTTAGCAAGGAGGCTTAGTATGTTTAAAAAAATAGGTATAATGAGTATTTGCATATATATAATTATTTTATACTGCTTGAGAATGTATCGTATTATCAATAATATTGAAACAATCTTGCTAACGGTTATATGCTTAATGTTATTGTTTTTTTTAAGACGTTTATTTGATAAAGATAAGTAAATAGATGTTAAGTAAAAATGTAGAATATAAAGGAGGTGCAATGAGTATGATTGAAGTTAGCCATTTATCAAAAAGTTTTGGTGATAAAATAGCTTTAAATAATATAAGCTTCACTGTTAAAGAAGGTTAGATTTTTGGATTTTTAGGACCATCTGGTTCTGGAAAGACCACAACGATTAATATTCTGACTGGGCAGTTCCTTGCCGATAAAGGACAATCTATTATTTTGGGACAAAAATCTCAAAATTTAACAAGCGGTGAATTAAAGAGAATTGGATTGGTTGGCGATACAAGTGGATTTTATGAGAAAATGTCTCTGTATAACAATCTTCTTTTTTATAGTAAATTTTATAATATTAGTAAATCACGTGTTGATAATTTGTTAAAGCGAGTAGGATTATATGATAGTCGCAAGATGGTAGCAGGAAAATTATCCACTGGAATGAGGCAACGAATGCTTTTAGCACGAGCTCTTATCAACAACCCCGCTGTACTCTTTCTGGATGAACCGACCTCAGGTCTAGATCCCACAACTTCTCGAACAATTCATGAGTTAATTTTAGAATTGAAAACAGCAGGGACAACGATTTTTCTAACGACTCATGATATGAATGAAGCAACTCTTTTATGTGATTATGTTGCCTTATTAAATAAAGGAAAATTAGTTGAGCAAGGAGCTCCTTCTGAACTCATTCAAAGATATAATAAAGATAAAAAGATTAAGTTTACAGATTATAATGGGAATCAGATAACTTTTGATTTTACATCACTAGAACAGGTATCTCAGGCTGATCTGGAAAATATTTTTTCAATTCATTCATGTGAGCCTACTTTAGAAGATATTTTTATCACATTAACAGAAGGAAAGCTAAATGCTTAAACGGTTTCTGGCTTTGGTATGGTTGCGTTGTCAAATTATCCTTTCCAATAAGAGTATTTTATTGCAAGTTTTAGTGCCTTTTGCTTTCACATATTTTTATAAATATCTTATGGAAACACAGGGGAAGGTCAACGATCAACAGGCATTAGTTCTTTTGATGATGTGTTTACCTTTTTCTTTGGCTTTGGCTGTTGGAAGTCCTATAACTATTATCTTGTCTGAAGAAAAAGAAAAGTACAATTTACAAACTCTTCTGTTGAGTGGTGTTAAAGGCTCCGAATACATTTTATCAACTATGTTTCTTCCTTTTTTGCTAACTTTTGTGATTATGGGAACTACTCCTCTTATTTTAGGAGTTACAATTGTACATACTTTTAATTATATTACAATCGTTCTTCTAACCTCTTTATCCATCATTTTATTCTATTTATTGATAGGTTTAACCGCGAAGAGCCAAGTAGTAGCTCAGGTTATCAGTCTTCCTGCTATGATTTTAGTTGCTTTCTTACCGATGCTATCTGGTTTGGATAAGACAGTTGCGAAGATAACAGATTATAGTTTTATGGGACTGTTTACTAAGTTTTTCACAAAATGGGAGGAATTTTCATGGAATAAAACTCTAATTCCTAATCTAACACTACTTATTTGGATTGTTCTTCTATTAACTTTAATTACGCTAACTATTAGGAAAAAGAAAATTTCTTAATTGAGTTATTTTAATGATTATAAACACAAGTGGGAAGGAAAAAATGAACTGATCTTTTTGACAGCAATTCTACAGAATAGTCTTATTGCTATATTTTGATTTGAGTGTACGAAAAAAGAAAAATAACAATAGTGCTCATACTAATTGCAGAAGTTTTGGGTGATAAGATAACTGATAAATTGCAATAAAAAATGCAACATTTTTAAATCTCCTCTATAAGTGCTTCAAAAAGTGCTTCAAAACCTGTCTTGTAATCCAAGTATTTTTGGGGACGGTGATTAATAAGCTAGCAAAGCATCATTAAGGATTTTTTCGGTAATTGTTGCCAAATCGGTTTAAGAAAATACCCACGAAGAAGTCCATTCGCATTCTCATTACTTCCCCTTTGCCAAGATGAATAGGCATCCGCAAAATAAAACAGAATTCCCATTTGTTCAATTAAAGGGTAACAAGCAAACTCTTTTTCTCTGTCCGAAGTGAAAGTCTTTAACTATTCTTTTGGAAAGAGTCTTGTGAGGTGTTCAATAGCAGTCAACATGGATTTAGCTGTTTTTACTTGACAAGTACTAGTAGAAATAATAGAATAATAGAAAACCTTTAAAGCAGTCCAGAGAGGCAGCTAAGGTTAGACGGTGAAAGGGTGGAGACTACCCATTTTTCGTGGAACCTTGCTGTTGGCAGGTTCCTTTTTTCGTGGCTTCTGTTGGCCAGACTCTCTCACTAGCAAAGGTAAAAGGAGAAACCTATGCGAGAACATCGTCCAGTCATTGCTCTTGATTTTCCTAGTTTTGAGGCGGTCAAGGAATTTTTAGCTCTTTTCCCAGAAGCGGAAAGTCTTTATCTCAAGGTAGGGATGGAGCTTTATTACGCAACGGGGCCTGGGATTGTGTCTTACCTGAAAGGCTTGGGTCATAGTGTCTTTTTAGATCTCAAGCTTCATGACATTCCTAATACAGTCAAGTCAGCCATGAAGGTCTTGTCTCAGCTTGGTGTCGATATGACTAATGTCCATGCGGCTGGTGGTGTAGAGATGATGAAGGCGGCGCGTGAAGGTCTTGGGAGTCAAGCCAAATTGATCGCTGTAACTCAGCTCACATCAACGTCAGAAGCTCAGATGCAGGAGTTTCAAAATATCCAAACCAGTCTGCAAGAGTCTGTGATTCACTATGCCAAGAAGACAGCTGAAGCTGGCTTGGATGGTGTTGTTTGCTCGGCTCAGGAAGTACAAGTCATCAAGCAGGCTACCAATCCAGATTTTATCTGTCTGACACCAGGGATTCGTCCAGCTGGTGTTGCAGTTGGAGATCAAAAACGAGTCATGACACCTGCTGATGCCTATCAAATCGGCAGTGACTATATCGTAGTGGGACGTCCCATTACCCAAGCTGAGGATCCTGTTGCAGCTTATCATGCGATCAAGGATGAATGGACACAGGACTGGAATTAAAGAACTAGATTAGAAAAATAAAAGGAGAATACCATGACACTTGCTAAAGATATCGCTAGCCACCTCTTGAAAATCCAAGCCGTTTACCTCAAACCAGAGGAGCCTTTCACTTGGGCCTCTGGTATCAAGTCGCCGATTTATACGGACAACCGTGTGACACTTGCCTATCCAGAGACTCGTACTCTCATTGAAAATGGTTTTGTGGAAGCTATCAAAGAAGCCTTTCCTGAGGTTGAGGTGATTGCAGGAACTGCAACAGCAGGGATTCCACACGGAGCTATTATTGCTGACAAGATGAACCTGCCATTTGCCTACATCCGTAGCAAACCAAAAGACCACGGAGCTGGTAATCAAATCGAAGGTCGCGTAGCTCAAGGTCAAAAAATGGTAGTGGTTGAAGACCTTATTTCAACGGGTGGTTCTGTTCTTGAAGCCGTAATAGCAGCTAAACGCGAAGGAGCAGATGTACTTGGAGTTGTAGCGATTTTTAGTTACCAATTGCCAAAAGCAGATAAGAACTTTGCAGATGCTGGTGTGAAATTGGTGACGCTTTCTAACTACAGTGAACTCATCCACCTAGCCCAAGAAGAAGGCTATATCACGCCAGAAGGACTCGACCTTCTAAAACGCTTTAAGGAAGACCAAGAGAATTGGCAAGAGGTGTAAAAAATCAAAAGACTAAAAGGTTAAAAATTATACTATTCTGTCATATCAGGTGTATGAATGACAAGATTCAAGTTGTTAATGTTTTTTACGTCAATTGTTTCAGTTTTAGATTTGCTTGGCTTGCTCTCATATAAAAAGTAGCACACGTCATGAAAGTTACAAGGGTTAAAGTATAATCCATAAATATTGTCAGATCCCTTTTCTGATATTTTGGAATTTCTTGCTTATCCCAGTCTTTTCAGTGATTTGGCTCAGTAATCTTAGCGTCAAGTTCTTTTTAGTTTTGAAAGATTATCCGTGAATTTCTTGCTTATTTATGATAAAATGGGAGTATCGCAAAAAATGACTCATCGTATTCAATTTTGAGTAAATCTAGGAGGATCCCATGTCAACAGAACATATGGAAGAACTAAATGACCAGCAGATCGTTCGCCGTGAAAAAATGGCTGCGCTCCGTGAACAAGGAATCGATCCTTTCGGAAAACGCTTTGAACGCACTGCAAATTCACAAGAATTAAAAGATAAATTTGCTGACCTCGATAAAGAACAATTACACGATAAAAACGAAACAGCTACTATCGCAGGACGCTTGGTAACCAAACGTGGTAAAGGTAAAGTAGGTTTTGCCCACCTTCAAGACCGCGAAGGTCAAATCCAGATCTACGTTCGTAAGGATGCTGTCGGTGAAGAAAACTACGAAATCTTCAAAAAAGCAGACCTTGGTGACTTCCTTGGTGTCGAAGGTGAAGTGATGCGTACGGATATGGGAGAACTCTCTATCAAGGCTACTCACATCACACACTTGTCTAAGGCCCTTCGTCCTCTTCCTGAGAAATTCCATGGTTTGACAGACGTTGAAACAATTTACCGTAAACGTTACCTTGACTTGATTTCTAACCGTGAAAGCTTTGAACGCTTTGTCACTCGTTCAAAAATCATCTCTGAAATTCGTCGTTACCTTGACCAAAAAGGTTTCCTTGAAGTGGAAACACCTGTTCTTCACAACGAAGCTGGTGGTGCCTCTGCCCGTCCATTTATCACCCACCACAATGCCCAAAACATTGACATGGTGCTTCGTATCGCGACTGAGCTTCACTTGAAACGCCTTATCGTGGGTGGTATGGAACGCGTCTATGAAATTGGCCGTATCTTCCGTAACGAAGGAATGGATGCTACTCACAACCCTGAGTTTACTTCTATCGAAGTCTACCAAGCTTATGCTGACTTCCAAGATATCATGGATTTGACGGAAGGCATTATCCAACATGCTGCTAAATCAGTTAAGGGCGACGGTCCAGTCAACTACCAAGGAACTGAAATAAAAATCAACGAACCATTTAAACGTGTTCACATGGTGGATGCTATCAAAGAAATTACTGGTGTCGATTTCTGGCAAGACATGACTTTGGAAGAAGCTAAAGCTATCGCTGCTGAGAAAAAAGTTCCTGTTGAGAAACACTATACTGAGGTTGGTCACATCATCAATGCCTTTTTTGAAGAGTTTGTTGAAGAAACTTTAATCCAACCAACCTTTGTCTATGGACATCCAGTAGCTGTATCTCCACTGGCTAAGAAAAATCCTGAAGACCAACGCTTTACTGACCGTTTCGAGCTCTTCATCATGACTAAGGAGTACGGTAATGCCTTTACTGAGCTCAACGACCCAATCGATCAGCTTAGCCGTTTTGAAGCCCAAGCTAAAGCTAAAGAACTTGGTGACGATGAAGCGACAGGTATCGACTACGACTACATCGAAGCCCTTGAATATGGTATGCCACCAACAGGTGGTTTGGGAATCGGTATCGACCGTCTCTGCATGCTCCTCACGGATACAACTACTATCCGTGATGTATTGCTCTTCCCAACAATGAAATAAGCTCTTATCCTCTGGTACTTGCCAGGGGATTTTTGGCTCTTTGTCAACTGTAGTGGGTTGAAGTCAGCTAAGCTCGAGAAAGGACACATTTCGTCCTTTCTTTTTTGATGTTCAGAGCGATAAAAATCCGTTTTTTGAAGTTTTCAAAGTTCCGGAAACCAAAGGCGTTGCGTTTGATGAGTTTGATGAGTTTGATGAGATTATTGGTTGCTTCTAATTTGGCGTTAGAATAGTGTAGTTGAAGGGCGTTGACAATCTTCTCTTTATCTTTGAGGAAGGTTTTAAAGAAAGTCTGAAAAAGAGGATGAACCTGCTTAAGATTGTCTTCAATAAGTCCGAAAAATCTGTCAGGCTCCTTATTCTGAAAGTGAAAAATCAAGAGCTGGTAGAAATCATAGTGGTGTTTCAAGTCTTCTGAATAGCTCAAAAGTCTATCTAGAATTTTTTTTATTGGTCAAGTGCATACGAAAAGTAGGGCGATAAAATCGTTTATCGCTGAGTTTACGACTATCTTGCTGGATGAGCTTCCAGTAGAGCTTGATAGCCTTGTATTCATGAGACTTTCGATCCAATTGATTCATGATTTGGACACGGACACGACTCATAGCACGGCTTAGATGTTGCACAATGTGAAAACGATCAAGAACAATTTTTGCATTAGGGAGTGAAACAGTCTGGGAGACTGTTTCAGCCTGAGCCTAGAAATTCGAAAGCGAAGCTGTTTAGCCAAGTCATAGTAAGGACTAAACATATCCATAGTAATAATTTTGACGCGACATCGGACGGCTCTATCATACTTAAGAAAGTGATTACGAATGACAGCTTGTGTTCTACCCTCAAGAACAGTGATGATATTGAGCTTGTTAAAATCTTGCGCAATGAAACTCATCTTTCCCTTGGTGAACTCATACTCGTCCCATGATATAATCTCCGGAAGGCTATTGTAAAAAAAATAAAATTAGGTTATAATGACTTCTGATAAATGATTTTACTACAAAAGGTTGGGTTAACTAAGGTGATGTTATGAAAACAGGGGCGTTAAGAATTTATTTTGGTTATGCTGCAGGAGTTGGAAAAACCTATGCTATGCTTAGAGAAGCGCAGCGAGCTCAAAAAGCTGGAGTAGATGTGGTAGTAGGTTACATTGAACCTCATAATCGACCTGAGACTATGGCTTTACTGATTGGTCTTGAGCAATTATCTCCTAAAACAATAAAATATAAAGGTATCACCTTAAATGAGTTTGATATTGATACTGCTTTAAGGCGTCAACCACGCATTATTTTAGTGGATGAATTGGCTCATACTAACTGTTTTGAGTCACGTAATAAAAAGAGGTACCAAGATATTAAGGAACTGCTTTATGCAGGGATTGATGTCTATACTACTGTAAATGTCCAACATATTGAAAGTTTAAACGATGTGATTGAAGCTATTACAGGGATTCAAGTTAATGAGATAATTCCAGATGCTATTTTTGATCAGGCTGATCAGATTGAACTTGTAGATATTGACCCATCAGATTTACTTGAACGATTGGATAAAGGAAAAATTTATTCTAAATCGCAAGCTAAATTGGCCAAGCGTCACTTTTTTACTGAAGAAAAGTTAATATCTTTGAGAGAAATCGCTTTGCGCAAAGCAGCTGATCAGATTAATGGAAGTGCTTTTCGAGGAAAAAAAGTTAAAGATAGTATTGTGACCAAGGAACATGTCTTGGTCTGTGTGTCACCCTCTCCCTCCTCTTCACATGTCATTCGCGCTGCTTCAAGATTAGCAAGTGCTCTTAATGCAGACTTTACAGCCCTGTATATTGGTAGTTTAGATAGGGAACTGACTAATCAGGAGTTACATCAGAACTTGGAATTGGCAGAGCGGTTGGGAGCTAAGGTGACAGTTATGGATTATAATAATGTGACCAAGCAGATTGCTGATTACGCAAAATTGAGCCGTGTTTCTAAGTTAGTAGTCGGAAAAAGTGGCTCCAGAACTATTTGGCCTAAAGAAAATATTGTGGAAGTTCTTAGTAAGAATGTTCCTGATTTGGATATGTTTGTAGTCCATAATACTAGAGGAAAAAAAGAGACTTCGGTTGGTAAGCTCTCGTTGCCTTCTTGGTTTTCTAAATGGCAATTTTCTTTCAGTGATTTGGTTAAAACACTGGTGGTATTGTTGCTAGTAACCTTAACAGGTCTTTTATTTCGTTTCTGGAATCTCAGTACCAACAACGTTATAATAATATATATATTAAGCGTTCAAATAAATGCTGTTTGGACAAAAGGAAAACTTTATAGTGTGATTTCTTCTATTTTATCAGTTCTTTGTTTTAATTACTTTTTTGTGGCTCCCTACTACACTTTTACTTCTTTTACTCCTACTTATCCTATGACTTTTGCTATTATGTTAATTACTGGTCTGATTACTTCTAGTCTCATAAAAAGGATTCAAGAGCAGGCAAGATTATCTACTGAAAAATCTTATCTAACAGAGTTGTTACTACAAACAAATAGAGGATTATCTCAGGCAGACTCTATTCCTTCTATTTTAGAAGAACTAGCTATTCAAGTCAAAAAATTATTGAATAGTGATGTGGTGATTTATCCTGTAACAGGTGGTACTTTGGAGACGCCGAAATATTTCCCTACCAGTCATTCTTTGAGGACCTTAGCTGATTACTATCAGTACAATGAGCGAGGAGTGGTTGAGTGGGTTTTATATAATAATAAACAAGCTGGAGCAACAACAAACACCTTGTCTGCTGCTAAATTTCTGTATTTATCTGTCAGAGGTAAAGATTCTGTTTTTGCTATTATTGGTATTTTAATAGAGGATAAAACAATGATTGACCTGTTTGAAAAATCTGTTATTCTAACTGTTTTAGGAGAGGCATCCTTGGCATTAGAAAAAGAAGCATTACGCGAAGAACAACAAAAAATGGAACTTAAAATACAAAAAGAACAGTTAAGGGTTGATTTGTTAAGGGGAATCTCACATGATTTGAGAACTCCACTTACAAGCATATCAGGTCAGTCTAAATTAATGATGGAGACGGGGGGAATCATGGAGAAACAGCGTATGATAGAATTAGCTGCCTATATTTACGATGACTCTATGTGGTTGATTAATCTGATTGAAAATTTATTGTCAATTACTAAATTGGATAATGATACTACTCTTTCATTAAGAATAAATGTTTTCGATGAGTTGATTGAAGAAGCTTTGAAACATGTGGATCAACATATTAAGAATCATGACTTTGTTTTAATTTTATCAGATGATTTATTAATAGCTAAAATGGATGCTCCCTTGATTGTGCAAGTACTGGTTAATATCATTAACAATGCAGTTAAATATACGCATGAAGGATCTTTAATTACATTGACGAGTAATAGAAAGGATCAGAACCTGGTGGTTGAGGTTTCTGACGATGGTCCTGGTATTAACGATCAAGCAAAAGAAAAGATTTTTGACCTTTTTTATACATCAGAAAATTTGGCATCCGATGGTAAAAGAGGCCTAGGTATAGGACTATCTTTATGTAAGAGTATTATTACAGCACATGGGGGGACTATTTACGTCCATGACAATACTCCTAAAGGAGTTATCTTTGGATTTACACTACCACTAGCGGAGGTGAATGTATTACATGAAAAATGAAAATGTTAAGATTTTAATTTGTGAAGATGACTCTTCCGTTAACAGACTTTTATCCTTAGCAATGGAAGTTGAAGGTTATCATTATGTATCAGTTCGGACTGGAGAGGAAGCTTTGCGTCAGATCATTTCGCAATTTCCAGATTTATTATTATTGGATTTGGGTTTGCCAGATATGGATGGTAAAGACATTATTGACAAGATTCGTAGCTTTTCACAGCTACCTGTTATTGTTGTTAGTGCACGTGGAGAAGAAAGTGACAAGATTGATGCACTTGATGCTGGGGCAGATGATTATTTGACGAAACCCTTTAGCATTGATGAGCTTTTCGCTCGGTTAAGAGTTAGTCTTAGGAGGTCAAAGCAGATTAATCAACAAAGTGACGGTAATTCTGAAAAATCATCTTTTACTAATGGCTGGCTACATGTTGATTTTTTATCTAATCGTGTATTTGTTAATAACCAAGAAATTCACTTAACCCCGATTGAGTATAAGTTGCTTTGTCTTCTATCAGAGAATGTTGATAGAGTGTTGACTTATCGTTTTATTGTCAAGGAAATTTGGGGATATTATGAGGAAGATTTTTCTGCTTTGAGAGTTTTTGTTAATACATTGCGAAAAAAAATCGAATTAGGATTGGGTTACTCTAAAATGGTTCAAACTCATATTGGTATCGGTTATCGTATGATTAAGATTGAAAATTATGATGACAAATAATCCAAAAAGAATTTTATTCACCTGATTTGTAATTTCTTGGCAGCTATTTGAAACAAGTCTTAGGATAGGTTGTCTTAGGTTATTTTAGGAGACAATCTTTATATAATCTTTATTTTATATCCGTAATCTTTATATCATTTTTATACTTTTCGTGGTAGAATGATTATATTCTTGAAGGAGGATACAATGCTAGTAGATTTCATAATGTTTCTAGTTTTATTTTTTATTTTTTTGTTAATGATTGGTTTTATTGTTTGGTGTGATAAGCACCTTAAAGGTGATTAGAGGGAGAGTGTACTATGATAGTATTAGGAATAATTTTTGGTTTATTAATCTGTTATTTATTTTATGCTCTGTTACACCCGGAGAGATTTTAGGAGGAATGTGAGATGTTACAAATCATATTTGTCTTAGTACTGGCTTGTATTATTATATTACCAACTGGAAAGTATCTTTACCATATAGCTAGCCAGCAAAAAACTTTTGCAGATCCCATTATGGATCCTATTGATAGGTGGATTTATAAGTTGCTTGATGTGGACAAAAAAGGAATGACTTGGAAGGAGTATGCTGTAGCCCTTATTTTAACTAATGCTGTTATGGCTCTAGTGGCTTATGTAATCCTAAGAACACAGGCCTTTTTCTTTTTGAACCCCACCCGTGTTGGTTCATTAGAATCAAGCCTGAGTTTCAATACAGTCATATCTTTTATCACCAATTCTAATTTACAAAATTATGCTGGTGAGAGGGATTTGTCTTTTTTTAGTCAGATGGTTGTCATTACTTTTATGATGTTTACCTCAGCTGCTTCAGGCTATGCTGCTGCTATGGCTTTTATCAGAGGTGTATCAGGCAAGTATCAAGACATGGGGAATTTCTATGTTGACTTTGTTCGGGTGATTACTCGAGTGTTGCTTCCTTTTTCAATAATAGGCTCTTTGTTACTTATTTCACAGGGGGTTCCCCAAACACTATCAAAAGAGTTATATGCGACTACTTTGGAGGGCAATTTACAAGGTCTTATAATGGGACCGGTCGCTTCTCTTGAAATTATTAAACACTTGGGAACCAACGGTGGTGGTTTTTTTGCAGCAAATTCAGCAACTCCCTTTGAAAACCCTAATGTAATCACAAATATTATTGAAATGCTATCTATGATGTTGTTACCAGGTTCTATGGTAGTTGTTTTTGGTCATATGGTTTCATCTAGGAAAAAGGAAGATCATCCCTTTGAATCTGTACAGAAAGTTTCTTATAAGTCCACTAAATCTACGTTTATTAAACTAGGAGGACAGGCAAGACCGCTTCTGATTGTTATGCTATTCTTATTTTTTGTTGGTTTATCCATTATTGTTTGGTCAGAAAGTAAAGGAAATCCTGTCTTGCATCAATTGGGTTTGAATCAATCAATGGGAAGTATGGAAGGTAAAGAAGTTAGGTTCGGTATTCCAATGTCTGGTCTGTTTACAGAAATAACAACGGCTTTTACAACGGGTTCCGTGAATAATATGCACGATACTTTGACTCCTCTAAGTGGTGGAGTAGCTATGATTAACATGATGCTCAATGTTATATTTGGCGGTAAAGGTGTAGGAATAATGAATATGATGCTGTACGTTCTTCTTACTGTTTTTATTTGTGGATTAATGATTGGGCGTGCACCTGTTTATTTAGGAAAAAAAATTGAAGGTAAAGAAATGACTTTAATTGCTTTAGCCATCATGGTTCACCCTATGATTATTCTAGGTTTTTCAGCAGTAGCTGTCTCATTGCCAGCAGGATTTAACAGTGTTACCAATCCAGGATTTCATTCTTTATCACAAGTGATTTATCAATTTACCTCAGCTTCTGCTAACAACGGATCGGGATTTGAAGGACTAAAAGACAATACTTTATTCTGGAATATATCTACAGGATTAGCTATGTTTTTTGGACGCTATGTGACTTTGATTCTTCAGCTATCGATTGCTGGTTCGTTAATGACTAAGCAACATGTGAATGATTCCCTAGGTTCTTTAAAAACAGATACGGGGACTTTTGCCATTATTTTAGGTGTGATAGTGTTGATTATATCAGCCTTAACTTTCTTACCAGTCCTTGTACTAGGACCTTTAGCTGAATTTCTAACTCAATGAGGTTTATTATGATTTCAAAGAAAACTTACTTTCTGACACAAAAGATACTACTCAGTTCCCTTAAAGGAGCGGTCGTAAAACTTCGCCCTAGTTACATGATTAAAAATCCAGTAATGTTTGTAGTTGAAGTTGGTTTTGTTCTGACCTTCTTTTTAACAATTATCCCCGTTGATGCTCAACAAGATAGCCAAAGTAGTCAATTGTATAATGGCATAGTAGCAGTGATCTTATTTTTAACTTTATTATTTTCTAATTTTGCTGAATCCATTGCGGAAGGAAGAGGAAAAGCACAGGCTGAAAGTTTAAAAAAGACGCAAGAAAATATGACAGCTAGACGACTCTATTTTGACAATGATGGTCAGACCCTTCTTGAAGAAACTATTGAGGCCACAGGCTTGCAAAAAGGAGATATCGTTCTGGTTAAGGTAGGAGAATTAATTCCTGGTGACGGTGAAGTTATTGAAGGAATTGCTTCTGTAGACGAATCAGCTATTACAGGAGAGTCAGCTCCGGTGATCAAAGAACCTGGTGGTGATTTTGCTTTTGTAACAGGAGGGACAACTCTTGCTAGTGACTGGCTTAAGTTGAAAATGACCTCACGTGCTGGAGAGTCTTTCTTGGACAAAATGATTTCCTTGGTAGAGGGTGCTTCTCGGCAAAAAACCCCTAATGAAATTGCCTTGAATACTTTGCTAGTTAGCTTAACAATTATATTCTTAATGGTAATTGGAAGTTTGTACCCGATTGCTAGCGCTTTGCACATAAAGATTACAGTTACTACTCTTGTGGCATTGACCGTATGTTTAATTCCAACAACAATTGGAGGCCTGCTGTCAGCAATTGGAATTGCAGGTATGGATCGCGTTACACGGTTCAATGTGATTGCTATGTCAGGAAAAGCAGTGGAGTCTAGTGGTGATGTGGATACTATGATTTTGGACAAAACAGGAACCATCACCTTTGGAAATCGTATGGCTGCTCATTTTGTTCCTGTAGATGGTGTTAGTCAAGAGTCTTTAATAAGAGCAGCTGTGCTAAGTTCTCTACAGGATGATACACCGGAAGGAAAATCAATTGTTAAGCTTGCTAAAGAATATGGGGCAAGTATTCCTCCTATTTCTGAAGATATGACCTTTATTGATTTTACTGCTCAAACACGAATGAGTGGGATAGACTTTGTTGATGGGGGAATGATACGTAAGGGTGCCACAGATGCTATAAGTCGCTATATTAAAGGTAAAGGTGGTGTGATTCCGAAAGATTTGAGGTCTATCAGTGAAAGAATTGCTTCAGCTGGAGGAACACCACTGGCAGTAGTGGAGGGGCAGAATATTTTGGGAGTGATTGCTCTCAAGGATACCATCAAACCAGGTTTAGTTGAGCGTTTTGCTCGCCTACGGGCAATGGGAATTAAGACTATTATGTGTACCGGTGATAATCCTCTTACCGCTGCGACCATAGCTCAAGAAGCAGGTGTTGATAGCTTTATCGCTGAATGCAAGCCAGAAGATAAAATTGAAGCTATTAAAAAAGAACAACGCTTAGGAAAAGTTGTTGCGATGACAGGAGATGGGACTAATGATGCACCAGCACTAGCTCAGGCAGATGTCGGTATTGCTATGAATTCTGGAACAAGTGCTGCTAAAGAAGCTGCTAATATGGTAGATTTAGATAGCGATCCAACCAAGATTCTGGATATCGTTGAAATTGGAAAGCAATTATTAATGACGCGAGGAGCTTTAACCACTTTTTCAATTGCTAATGATATTGCCAAATACTTTGCCATTATTCCAGCTATTTTTATGCGCAGTATCCCCCAAATGCAATCGTTAAATATCATGTCATTATCAACGTCTTCCAGCGCAATTTTATCGGCTCTGATTTTCAATGCCATTATTATTCCTCTTCTAATTCCGATTGCGATGAAAGGAGTTTCTTATAAGCCTCAAAGGTCAGAAAAAGTTTTGGCTCATAACATGCTGATTTATGGTTTGGGTGGAGTCTTCATCCCGTTTATTGGAATTAAAATCATTGATATGAGTATTACTCCATTATTGTATCTATTGGGTTTATCCTGATAAGATTAGTTTAATATAATATAATAGTCAAAGGAATAAGATTGAAACTTATTTACATTTCTTTACGTTTAAAAGAATTAGTGTCTTTTCCTTGGGTTGAACATGAAAGGAATGAATAACAATCATGATAAAAATATTTATATATATCAGACGTTCTGTCCGACTAAGTCTTTTATTTGGGGCGGTTTGTGGATTATTTTACCCTTTGCTGATTACCGGATTAGGGCAGTTTATTTTTCCTGTTCAAGCCAATGGTAGTCAAATTAAGCAGGATGGGAAGCTTATTGGATCGGCTTTAATTGGGCAAGAATTTTCGTCAGCTGCTTTTCTGCATGGTAGACCATCTGCTATTCAGTATAATACTTACCTTAGCGAGGGAGACCCAAGTGGACAAAAGCGGGATATTATTTCTGGTTCCCAAAATCTGGCTCCTAGTAATCCTGAACTAAAAGTACGTGTTCAAAAGGAACTGTCTCTTCTCATAAAAGAAAACCCAACTATTTCAATCAGAGATATCCCTGCTGATTTGGTAACAACATCGGCTTCGGGATTGGATCCAGAAATCAGTCCAGAAAGTGCTAAACTACAACTCCCCCGTATTTCTAAGACAACAGGTATTAGCTTGCCTAGACTGGAAGAAATCATTGACAAGCATACAGTAACAAAAATCTTTGGATTTCTAGGTGAAGATAGGGTGTCTGTGTTAAAAGTTAACATCGATATTATGAAGGAACTGAACTAGCACCGCTGTAAAAGTCATACGGGCATTATTGTAAGTAATTAGTAGTGAGAGGTGCGCCTATTACAAAAAAGGGATAAAAAATAACTCTTACTTCCTAGACTATATAATCTGGTGAGTATCTTACAGATAGAGAAAGGAAGTTGG
This sequence comes from Streptococcus sp. 1449, assembly GCF_013276805.1. Lineage (NCBI taxonomy): Bacteria > Bacillati > Bacillota > Bacilli > Lactobacillales > Streptococcaceae > Streptococcus > Streptococcus sp. 1449. Next base: position 1,973 of record NZ_VMLS01000007.1, on the reverse strand, counting down.
CATTTATTTATGAACTACTTTTAGCTGGTTTGAGACTTGTGACAAACTCATTTCACTGAAGAATTGCCAATCGAAAGTGATGATGTCCCAAAAAAATGGTGAGATTGAGGGCAATTATTTTGATTTCATTTGATGCGAGGAACCCTTGAAGCTATTTTGTCAGCTAAACCAAGGCTAGTCTTAGACTTGGCTCTCCAGCCTCTTATCAAATGAAATGCTTGTCTTAGACTCCTTACTTTCTCTCTCCTAAATGTAAGGGATAGAGTGATTTCCTTTAAGGAACAGCTTCCCATTTAGCGAGAAATAGATTATACTTGTAGCTGAGGAGAATGAAGCTCCTCACTAGTAAACTCTTCATAATCCTTTTTATTTTTCTGAAGATATTGTTTGAAAGATGTGAGTTTCCACGGATGGGTTTGTGGAGGGATATACTTGCGTCTTTCTTTTTTTGTTCTGGTTCTGATTCAAAGTTTTTCGAATAGAGTTCATGAACTAGTAGCTCCTTTGTATGATAGATTTTGTCAGCGATATTGAGGTAGCTGTCACCATCAAATGCTTTTATAACGAATGCTTTCGTCTTTCTGATGAAATAGACTTCTTTTCCTTTCTGTTGATAGGCTAGTAGCAGACGATTGATTTGTCTTTCGGAAAGGTTGAGTTCGCCACAGGTTCGATTATTTGTTTTCTTTCCTTGGATTATAGCTTTTATCACAAGATATTTTTTCGTTTCATTCATATTTAGCTGGATACTTTTCATATGACTATTCTAGCAAATGGGACATTTTCACGTTCGATTTACTAAAGACATTATCACATTCGGATTACAAAAACAGAAAAAATAAACTGTTTTTTCTTGCAAAATTCGGGGGGGGGGGTGGTATAATAGCTGCTAGACTGTATATTCTTCATAGGAGGTACAGTGGGGTAAATAGTCGTAAGTTGCTATTTATATATTATTGTCAATCGAAGAGGAAAATGACATGTTCTCTTCAATCATATCTTTAAAGGAGAAAGAGTTATGGATTTTAGAAAGTGTAACAGAGAAAAGGTCTTCCGTTACTCCATTCGTAAGTACCACTTTGGTGCCGCCAGTGTCGCGGTTGCCGCATTGATGTTTTTAGGAGCACGAGCTAGTGTTGTTCAGGCGGATACTACAGTAAATGCTACAGAGGTGTCTCTTGAGAGTTCTGATCCTAAATCGGATTCAGCTGCGGGGGGAACTAGTGAAGCTTCGAATGGAAGTGAGCGAAGTGCTGATGAAACAAGTAATTCTGTTCAGCGTACTCCTGTTGGCAGTGATAGGGACGCTTCTCCATCAAGCAATAATGGGGAAAGTTCTGAAGGGTCAGATAGAAGCAACAGTAGTGCCGTTAGCGGAAGTGATAGAAGTGCTGAAGAGACAAGTAACTCTGGTCAGCATGCTCCCGTTAGAAGAGCTAGGAGTGTCGGGGAAGACCGGGCATCAAGCTTGAATGGGCGGTATGTTTATGGTGTTAATCAACACCCTGTACCGGATGACAAGTATAATGATAAGGAATATCTTTATGGGCAATGGCCGTATGCTAAAAATAATTGGTTAAATGCTAATACTAAAACTAAGAATGTATTTGAAGTCTATACAGATCCGATTACCGATGTGACAACGGTAAGACGTAGAGTGAAAGATCCGACTAAAACTGGTCCGGGACGTGACAATGTATATAGAGACGAAAGTGAAACTGATCCTGGTATCTTAGATATTTTTCAGAAACATCCAGACGCAAGACGTATATTAATAAATATGGAATCGATTGGTGAAAATATTAAGGTAAGAGTAATTGGAGATTCCAATCAAGAGTTAGCTGTTTTACAAGTTCCTAAAGAAGATGTATTTATGAAGCAAAGCGAATGGGAGGTTAAGAAAAAAGAAAGGGAAAGGCAAGAAGCAGAAACAGGCCCAGCTAAGGCAGCAGCCAAAGCAGACTTAGACAAGG
>NZ_VMLS01000069.1:0-573 GCF_013276805.1 Streptococcus sp. 1449 | reverse complement strand
GCTTTGAAAACGTATTGCCTCCAAAGATTTAGTTAAATAATGATTTAACACAAAAAGAAATTATTGAAGTTCTGGAAAGATGTTGTTTCAGTATTGAGAAAAGGTGGGAAAAACTTGCGATTTTCACAGAGAAAGGATTGTTATAAATCTTGCATAGCTCTCTTGCTTCTATATAATAATTTTTGACTTGTTCTTTGCCAAGGAATTGTGTTCCACAATTTCCAACGAGAACGAGCAGGGGAGCTAGTTGGTAACTTGTTTGCCTCTCTTTACAGAGTTCGATAGTCTCAAGAGCTTCTTGGATGGCTTCATTATATTTTTCCTTTGATACTAGGTAGTGAGCGTAATTGTAACGAACTCTGATGTAGCCAAATAAAAACTCTTGATGCTCAAAATTTTTTGTCTGATATAACTCCATCAAATGAGAGTAGTTTGCCTCATATTCTTGTTCACGACCCACTAAGGAATAGAAATTAGATAGAGTATTCAAGGCCTTTAAATAAATCAGAGTATTTGAAGAGACTTTTAATAATATATTTTCCAATGAAGAAATAGCCTCACACTTACTGTCAT
>NZ_VMLS01000068.1:0-6728 GCF_013276805.1 Streptococcus sp. 1449 | reverse complement strand
GCAATGAGGAAAAAGGAATCTCCTGTCTGAGCATCTACTGCCCCATAACAATAGCGATATTCTCGCATATAATGACTAGGAATGCTAGGTCGGATTCCTTGAGGAGCCCAACAAGAACGCATCTTACTGATTCTTCCGAAACCAGCTTCATCTTGGTACATCAAACGTACTTTGTTATAAGTCCCCTCTTCTTTAAAGCGCTTACTCAAGGTCTCGAATGTAGATTTTATTTTTAGACGTCTCAATTGTCTGAGCGTCTGCCTTCTTGGGATGCTCAGGTCGAGGAGTGACCGTTCGCCAACCATGTCGTTTCAGGAGATAATAGAAACCATCACGTGTGGAAGTGCGACCAATCTCTTTTTGATAGGCTTCAAATAACTGATTGACAGTTACAAATTCCCCAGCCTGAGCAGCTTCTATATGACGTTTTAGAAATGCTTGTTCTTCTTCGTAAGTCATATATTCTCTATGACGTCCACCACGGGTCTCCTGAAGAAGCGCTTCTAAACCAAACTCCTTATATTTTTTCAAATTCCTCCAAACAGTTGTTTTATTGCAATCTAGCAAATCCATGATTTCCTTATAACTCTTTTCTTTTGAGCGAAAATAAATAATCTGTAGACGTTTGTGATATTTGGCGTACGATGAATCTCTTAGGAGTTGTTCAATTTTTTGTGTTTCTTCGTTTGTAAGTTTCATAACTACTATTATAAGATGTTTTTTGATTTTAGTCCAGTATTATATTAAACTTGATTAATCAACTATTGATAAATCAATAGAAAGGAGGAAGAAATGATAGAGATTCAAGATTTACTGTATCAACTCCGCTTGTCTGAGCAAGCGAGTACGCAATTGTTTGAAAAAAGGCTTGGGATTAGTTTGACACGGTATCAGATTTTATTATTTTTGTTGAAGCATTCCCCTTGTAATCAAATAGCGGTTCAGGAGCGTTTGAAGATTGATCAGGCTGCTTTGACACGGCATTTTAAGATTTTAGAAAAGGAAGGTTTGGTGGAGCGTCATCGTAATCCTGAAAATCAGCGAGAAGTCTTGGTAGAGGCTACGAAGTATGCCAAGGAGCAGTTAGTGATGAATCCACCTCTGCAGCATATCAAGGTTAAGAAAGAGATGGAAAGTATCTTAACAGAGTCTGAGAGAACAGAATTCAGCCGTTTATTAAACAAATTGGTTTTGAGCATTGAAAATATAGAAATTTAAGGAGAAATAGATGTCAATTATTACAATTATTTTAGCAACAATCGTTGCTTTGGAGCATTTTTACATTTTTTATTTGGAAAGTATTGCAACGCAATCAGAAGCGACTAGTCGTGTCTTTAACATGGACAGGGAAGAACTAGCTCGTCCGTCGGTAAGTTCACTGTTTAAAAATCAAGGGATTTATAATGCTCTGCTAGGAGTCTTTCTCCTGTATGGGATTTATTTCTCACAGAATTTAGAAATTGTGACTATTTTTGTTTTATTTGTGATTGGTGCTGCGGCTTATGGCTCTCTCACAGCAGATAAGAAAATTATTTTGAAGCAAGGTGAGCCAGCTATTTTAGCCTTGATTAGTATTTTTCTCTTTAAATAAGTTCAAAGGTCAATCTTAGTCTCGCTAGTCCTTTTCACTCCGGAATAAGGGAAATATGTTATACTTGTTTTTAAGAAAAAGTCTCATTGAATTTGTTTTGAGGAGTTAGAAATGAAAGTATTAGTGACAGGTTTTGAGCCCTTTGGAGGGGAAAAGGTTAATCCAGCTTTGGAGGCCATTAAAGGTTTACCAGCTGAAATCCATGGTGCTGAGGTCCGTTGGTTAGAAGTGCCAACAGTCTTTCACAAATCGGCTCAAGTATTGGAAGAAGAGATGAACCGCTATCAACCTGACTTTGTCTTTTGTATTGGCCAAGCAGGTGGAAGATCTAGCTTGACGCCTGAACGAGTGGCTATAAATCAAGACGATGCACGCATTCCTGATAATGATGGTAATCAACCGATTGACCTTTCCATTCGCCAAGACGGTGCTTCGGCCTACTTTAGTAGTTTACCGATTAAAGCGATTGTTCAAGCTATAAAAAAAGAGGGCTTGCCGGCCTCTGTTTCCAATACGGCAGGGACTTTTGTCTGCAACCATTTGATGTATCAGGCCCTCTATTTGGTAGAAAAGAAATTTCCACATGTTAAGGCAGGTTTTATGCATATTCCTTATATGATGGAATAGGTGGTGAATCGACCTACAACTCCAGCTATGAGTTTAGTGGATATTAGGCGAGGGATAGAAGCGGCAATCGGAGCCATTATAGAACATGGAGATCAGGATCTCAAGTTGGTAGGCGGAGAAACTCATTGATAGAAAAAAGCTTGAGGGAAAACCTTCAAGCTTTTGGACGTTTTCGAGCCAATACTGCTCGGTAAAAAATCATTTTATTAATTAATTTGAATGTAGGGTAGGAGTGAAAAACTAGCCCTACCAGGGGTAGTTTAGTTGGTATTTTTTACTAAGTGCTGCTCTAAGTACTGCTCTATAAAAGCTGATTTTAGTACATTGGATATAAGGTAGGAGTAAAAAACTAGCAATGCCAAAGGTAATCCAATTGAGGAAGTACCAAGGAAGAAGCTGTAAATCTAGGACAAAGTGCTGGAACTTGTAGCCCTTCATAAAGGAACGGCTAGTTTTTAGGATTCGTCTTGGTGAGGCCTGTCCTAGGTCTAGACTATAACAGAGAAGAAATTCCACCTGTGAATAGGCATAATACTGTGGAATATAGAGGATATTTCCTACAATGATCAAGATGAGACTTGCAAGAAAGTAGAGTCCAAAGACCATGAGGAAACGCTCGGTTTCAACTGATGAGAGATCTAGATTTGGAAACTCAGGATGTAGGGTGACGAATTTTTGGGCTAAAAAGCTACTATAAAAGAGGAAGTAAATCCCAAGTAAATTAGGGATACTCCATAAAAAGAGATAGAAACGTTTGAGAAGTAGGGTCAAAAAGGTTTGAGAAAAGCGCTCCTCATCAAAGAGAGCTAGGCTGTTTTTTACAGATGGCTCCGTTTTAGAATCTTTCATGAGTGTCAGGGTTGCATAGACGGAACTGGTCAAAAGAATAGTCCCGATAAAGGAGACTAGTAGAGGAAAGAGGTAGGCTTGAAGTATTTGACCAAGTATGCTGAAAAATGGCTGTTCTAAAACAGTCACGTGGATCCGAGATAAGGGATTAAGAAAACCAGATAAGATGACCAGCATACTGGGAAGGATATAGAGGAGAAAGAGACGGGGGGTGTCAGCCTGAAAATGTTTTGACTCCTGACGAATTGTTTTTAAATCAATTTTTGGATAGTTCATTCTCTTATTATACCATAGTTCGTGACAGTTCCAGCTTTTTTTGATAAAATCATACAGTATGCCCTTGGGTACAAAGTATGAACTGGGACTGTCTTTCCCAGCTTCGGAGGTAAAAAATGTCAGATTCACCAATCAAATACCGTTTGATTAAGAAAGAAAAACATACAGGAGCTCGTCTGGGAGAAATCATCACTCCCCACAGCACCTTCCCAACACCTATGTTTATGCCAGTTGGGACTCAAGCCACTGTCAAAACTCAGTCGCCTGAAGAATTGAAGGAGATGGGTTCGGGAATTATCCTGTCAAACACCTATCATCTCTGGCTTCGTCCTGGAGATGAACTTATTGCTCGCGCAGGTGGTCTCCACAAGTTCATGAATTGGGACCAGCCTATCTTGACAGATAGTGGTGGTTTTCAGGTTTATTCCTTAGCAGATAGCCGTAATATCACAGAAGAAGGAGTAACCTTTAAAAACCATCTCAATGGTTCCAAGATGTTCCTATCGCCAGAAAAAGCTATCTCTATTCAGAATAATCTAGGCTCAGACATCATGATGTCCTTTGACGAATGTCCTCAGTTTTATCAACCTTACGATTACGTTAAGAAATCAATCGAGCGTACCAGTCGTTGGGCTGAGCGTGGTTTGAAGGCTCACCGTCGTCCGCATGACCAAGGGTTATTTGGGATTGTGCAGGGGGCAGGATTTGAAGACCTGCGTCGCCAATCGGCTCATGACCTTGTCAGCATGGATTTCCCAGGCTACTCTATCGGTGGCTTGGCAGTAGGAGAAACCCACGAAGAGATGAATGCGGTTTTGGACTTCACAACCCAACTGCTTCCTGAAAATAAACCTCGCTATTTGATGGGTGTCGGAGCGCCAGATAGCTTGATTGATGGGGTCATTCGTGGGGTGGATATGTTTGACTGTGTCTTGCCGACTCGTATCGCTCGTAACGGGACTTGTATGACCAGTCAGGGACGTTTGGTTGTCAAAAATGCCCAGTTTGCTGAGGACTTTACGCCACTGGATCCTGAGTGTGATTGCTACACATGTAAGAACTACACACGCGCCTACCTTCGTCACCTACTCAAAGCTGATGAAACCTTCGGTATCCGCTTAACTAGCTACCATAATCTTTACTTCTTGCTTAACCTGATGAAGCAAGTGCGACAAGCCATCATGGATGACAATCTCTTGGAATTCCGTGAGTATTTTGTGGAAAAATATGGCTATAATAAGTCAGGACGCAATTTCTAAAACGGAATAGATATAAGCTAAAAATCCTAAGTTTTCTCTTAGGATTTTTCTTCTTTTTTTGATAGAATAAAGTGTATAATGAAAGGGAGAATAAACTCGTATGCGCATTAAATGGTTTTCCTTGATTAGGATTACAGGTTTACTACTGGTACTCTTGTATCATTTCTTTCAGACCATCTTTCCTGGAGGATTTTTCGGGGTAGATGTCTTTTTCACATTTTCAGGTTTCCTGATTACGGCTCTACTCATCGAAGAGTTTTCTAAAAATCATGAGATTGACTTGATTGGATTTTTTAGGAGACGCTTTTATCGGATTGTGCCACCTGTGATTTTGATGGTCTTGGTAACCATGCCCTTTACCTTTCTAGTTCGCCAAGATTATGTGGCTGGAATTGGGGGTCAGATTGCGGGTGTTTTAGGCTTTATGACTAACTTCTATGAACTGCTAACAGGTGGGAGTTATGAATCTCAGTTCATTCCTCATTTGTTTGTTCATAATTGGAGCTTGGCCGTTGAGGTTCACTACTATATTCTTTGGGGATTGGCAGTTTGGTTCTTATCCAAACAGTCCAAATCAAATGGTCAGTTGAGGGGAATGGTTTTTCTCTTATCAGCTGCTGCCTTCTTGATCAGCTTCTTCTCCATGTTTATTGGTAGTTTTCTAGTGACCTCTTATTCCTCTGTTTACTTCTCCAGTTTAACTCATGTCTATCCATTCTTTTTGGGAAGTATCCTAGCAACGATTGTAGGCGTTCGTCAGACGACTTCCCTCGTCAAGCAGTTGGATAAAATCTGGGATTTACGCAAGACCCTTTTGGTTTTTGGAGGAGGTTTTGGCTTCTTACTCATTTTGACCTTCTTTGTCAAATTTACCTATCTTTTTGCCTATCTTATGGGCTTCTTACTTGCTAGCCTTGCAGCTCTTGCTATGATTCTGGCGGCGCGTGTCTTACATGAAAAGACACATCATATACAAGAGACAAAGATGATTAGCTTTTTAGCGGATACTAGCTATGCAGTTTATCTCTTCCATTGGCCTTTCTACATCATTTTCTCACAGTTGACCTCAAATCTTCTTGCTGTGTTATTAACTTTGATTTTTTCTTATGGATTTGCCAGTCTTTCATTTTATGTATTGGAACCTTGGATTGCAGGCAAGAACACACCTATTTTACAAACTCTTCGTCCCCTGCCTTATATTCACACAATTCTTGCAACAAGTACGGGAATCTTGGCCTTCATTGTCTTCTTAGTGACTTTGTTGGCACCACAAGTGGGAGCGTTTGAGACAGACTTAACTGTCAATGGCTTGAAGCAAGCTGCTAGTACTATTGCCCAAACAAAAGTGATAGCAGAACGAGCAGAAGCTGATAGTTTAGGAATTGCTGATGGCACTATGTTAATTGGTGACTCGGTGGCTTTAAGGGCAAATACAGCCCTGCAGACAGCTCTTCCTGGAGCACAAATTAACGCGCAGGTCAGCAGAACAACCAAGACTGCCAATGAAATCATGATAAACAATAGCCAAAATAAATTTTTACCTAAGATGGTGGTCATTGCGACTGGGGTAAATAATCCTGAAAATTACAAGGAAGACTGGGACAGTATCGTGAAAAATCTTCCTAAGGGCCACCATATGGTTTTGGTGACTCCTTATGAGGGAGATAAGACAAAAGAGACCTATGCCATCGTTGAGAAGGCTGCTGCCTACATGAGAGAATTGGCAGAGAAGACACCTTACATCACGATAGCAGATTGGAATCAAGTTGCGAAAGAGCATCCAGAAATTTGGGCAGGAACAGACCAAGTCCATTTCGGAAGTGACACTAGCACTATTGAAGCAGGAGCAAAATTGTATGCAGATACGATTGCCACAGCCTTGAAGACAGCTCAAGACAAGCCAGTCAAATCAAAATAACGTGTATTAAAAAGAGAAGAGTTGGAGAAATCCAACTCTTTTAAAATATCGCATCTCTGTGCCTTTCTTGTGTTTGTGGTTGAACAACAAGTATAACACAGAGGTGTTTTCTTATGTCTACACTTTCAGCTAGTTGAACCATCTAATTTTTAGGAGTGCTGGGTGGCTAACTTCATTATATAACTTTCATTTAGTAAATCGAACGTGA
>NZ_VMLS01000067.1:0-12789 GCF_013276805.1 Streptococcus sp. 1449 | reverse complement strand
CTATATAAACGCTTTGAGAGCGGCAGACTGACTTGGCCCAGTACAGAAAAGGATATCAAAGCTCTCACGCCTGAACAAGTAGACTGGCTTATGAAGGGCTTTTCTATCACTCCCAAAATAAATTCATCAGAAAGTCGTGATTTCTATTGAAAGACGGGCATCTGGTCCTTTCCAATAATCTAGCTGAACGCGCTATTAAATCATTGGTTATGGGACGGAGTAAAAGAGTCCAGTGGACTCTTTTAGCCTAAGAAAAACGTGGACTGATTTTGTGTTTGGATTATGACCTTGAACGACATGCTTTAAAAGTTAGTTGAACCGCCGTATGCCGAACGGCACGTACGGTGGTGTGAGAGGGACTAGAGATTATCCCCTACTCGATATTTTTTTCGTATTTCATAAACATTTCATATTTGGGTTTTATAATAGTCTTACAAATATGGAGGTGACAAATGAATCCAATCCAAAGATCTTGGGCTTATGTCAGCAGAAAACGACTGAGAAGTTTTATTTTATTTCTGATTTTATTGGTCCTATTGGCTGGAATTTCAGCCTGTTTGACGCTGATGAAGTCCAACAAAACAGTTGAAACCAATCTTTACAAATCACTCAATACATCTTTTTCTATTAAGAAGATAGAAAATGGTCAGACTTTCAAGTTGTCGGACTTATCATCCGTGAGCCAGATTAAGGGACTGGAACATGTCTCTCCTGAACTCGAGACGGTCGCAAAACTAAAAGACAAGGAAGCAGTGAGTGGCGAGCAGAGCGTGGAGCGTGATGATTTGTCAGCTGCAGACAAAAACTTGGTCAGCTTAACGGCTCTTGAGGATTCATCCAAGGATGTGACCTTTACCAGTTCGGCCTTCAACCTAAAAGAAGGGCGACACCTTCAAAAAGGGGATTCCAAGAAAATCCTGATCCACGAAGAGTTGGCTAAGAAGAACGGTCTTTCGCTTCATGACAAGATTGGCTTGGATGCTGGTCAGTCTGAATCTGGAAAAGGACAAACAGTAGAGTTTGAGATTATCGGCATCTTTTCTGGTAAAAAACAAGAGAAATTCACAGGCTTGTCTTCTGACTTCAGTGAAAATCAAGTCTTTACAGATTATGAAAGTAGCCAAACCCTTTTGGTCAATAGTGAAGCTCAAGTCAGTGCAGCACGCTTCTATGTAGAAAATCCTAAGAAAATGGACGGACTCATGAAGCAGGTAGAAAACTTGGCCTTGGAAAATCAAGGCTACCAAGTCGAAAAGGAAAACAAGGCTTTTGAACAAATCAAAGACTCAGTGGAAACCTTTCAAACCTTCCTGACCATCTTCCTTTATGGGATGTTGATAGCAGGAGTAGGGGCCTTGATTTTGGTCTTGTCTCTCTGGTTGAGAGAAAGGGTCTACGAAGTGGGGATTTTACTAGCACTTGGAAAAGGCAAGAGCTTGATCTTCCTACAGTTCTGTTTAGAGGTAGTTTTGGTATCTCTTGGTGCCTTGCTTCCAGCATTTGCTGCAGGCAACGCCATCACATCCTACCTACTCCAAACTCTACTAGCAAGTGGAGAGCAGGCAAGCTTACAAGACACGCTAGCCAAAGCAAGCAGTCTATCAACCAGCATCCTATCTTTTGCAGCATCCTATGTTTTTCTAGTTCTGCTTAGTTGCTTATCTGTAGCCCTTTGTTTCCTATTCTTATTTAGAAAAGCGCCGAAAGAAATTTTATCATCTATTAGTTAATACTCTTTGAAAATCTCTTCAAACCGCGTTAGCTGTATCTGCAACCTCAAAGTTGTGCTTTGAGCAACCTACAGCTAGCTTCCTAGTTTGCTCTTTGATTTTCATTGAGTATAAGAAGGAGAAATCATGACTTTATTACAATTACAAGACCTTAACTACCGTTATAAGAACACTGCTGAGGCAGTCCTATATCAGATCAATTATCATTTTGAACCTGGGAAATTTTACAGTATTATTGGGGAGTCAGGAGCGGGGAAATCCACTCTCTTGTCCCTACTTGCTGGTTTAGATAGTCCTGTTGAAGGTTCGATTCTTTTCCAAGGAGAGGATATTCGTAAGAAGGGGTATTCCTACCATCGTATGCACCATATTTCCCTGGTATTTCAAAATTATAACTTGATAGATTATCTTTCTCCACTGGAAAATATCCGCTTGGTCAACAAAAAGGCAAGCAAGGATACACTGCTTGAGCTTGGTTTAGATGAAAATCAGATCAAGCGGAATGTTCTCCAGTTATCAGGTGGTCAACAGCAACGTGTTGCCATTGCTCGCAGTTTGGTCTCAGAAGCTCCAGTTATTCTAGCTGATGAGCCAACAGGAAATCTGGATCCTAAAACTGCTGGAGATATTGTCGAACTGCTCAAATCACTTGCCCAGAAAACAGGTAAATGTGTCATCGTCGTAACCCACAGCAAAGAAGTGGCACAAGCATCAGATATTACACTTGAGTTGAAAGATAAGAAACTGACTGAAACTCGAAATACTACGAAATAATACGAACTTTTTCTGTTCAAACTATAAAATAGAATAAAATCTAGAAAGGGAATCTATGTTACACAACGCATTTGCCTATGTTACAAGGAAGTTTTTCAAATCGATCGTCATCTTCCTGATTATTCTCCTCATGGCGAGCTTGAGTTTGGTCGGCTTGTCGATCAAGGGAGCTACTGCCAAAGCTTCTCAGGAGACCTTTAAAAATATCACCAACAGCTTCTCCATGCAAATCAATCGTCGCGTCAATCAAGGAACGCCACGTGGTGCTGGGAATATCAAGGGTGAAGACATCAAAAAAATCACCGAAAACAAGGCCATCGAGTCTTATGTCAAACGTATCAACGCTATCGGAGATTTGACTGGATATGACCTCATTGAAACGCCAGAAACCAAGAAGAATCTCACTGCTGATCGTGCCAAACGTTTTGGAAGTAGCTTGATGATCACTGGTGTCAATGACTCCTCTAAAGAAGACAAGTTTGTCTCTGGTTCTTATAAGCTGGTCGAAGGTGAGCATCTAACCAACGACGACAAAGATAAGATTCTCATGCATAAGGACTTGGCAGCCAAACACGGCTGGAAAGTTGGGGATAAGGTCAAACTAGACTCCAATATCTACGATGCCGATAATGAAAAAGGAGCCAAGGAAACAGTCCAAGTGACAATCAAGGGACTCTTTGATGGTCATAATAAGTCAGCAGTAACTTACTCACAAGAGCTTTACGAAAATACAGCCATCACAGACATCCATACTGCTGCTAAACTTTATGGATACACAGAAGACACAGCTATTTATGGGGACGCAACCTTCTTTGTAACAGCAGACAAGAACTTGGATGATGTTATGAAAGAGTTGAATGGCATCAGTGGTATCAACTGGAAGAGCTACACACTCGTTAAGAGTTCCTCTAACTACCCAGCTCTAGAGCAATCCATTTCTGGTATGTACAAGATGGCCAACCTCCTCTTCTGGGGTAGCTTGAGCTTCTCAGTCCTTCTCCTTGCACTCTTGCTTAGTCTTTGGATCAACGCCCGTCGTAAGGAAGTGGGCATTCTCCTCTCTATCGGTCTTAAGCAGGCAAGTATCTTGGGGCAATTCATAACCGAATCCATCTTGATTGCTATCCCTGCTCTAGTTTCTGCTTACTTCCTAGCTAATTACACTGCCCGTGCAATTGGAAACACTGTCCTTGCCAATGTGACTTCAGGTGTTGCCAAACAGGCTAGTAAGGCGGCTCAAGCCTCTAACCTTGGTGGTGGTGCAGAAGTAGATGGCTTTAGCAAGACCTTGTCGAGCCTAGATATTTCTATTCAGACTTCAGACTTTATCATCGTCTTTGTCCTAGCCTTGGTTCTAGTGGTTCTCGTTATGGCGCTTGCTTCAAGCAATCTCCTTAGAAAACAACCAAAAGAGCTTTTGCTGGATGGTGAATAATACTGATGCTAGACTGAAAAATGAGGCTAGCAACTGAAAGTTTTAAAATGATACATGAAGCAGAAAGCAGTGGTGAAAATCATTGCTTTCAGTTGCTTTCTTTGTACTTTAGTGTTAAATATGATATACTAAAGTTATGGAATTTATTAGAAAGGGGTTTCGCAACTTATATATGGAATTGTGCATAAAAATCTATAGATAAATCTGTAGAAGCCTATCCATATCGCAAACATAGGCTAGTAGACCTAGGCAGGGTCTACCTTGGAAAATATAGAATAGTGAGGAAAAATAAATATTATGAGACAAACAAATGTTAGAGGAAGCTTATCCCTCCGTGGTTTTAGAAAATTAAGAACGGGTGCAATTGTTGCGACAGGTGTGATTCTACTGGGGCTAGGCTTTTTATCTCCAACTGTATCAGCCAGTGAACAAGATGGTGTTTGGGTAGCCAGAACAGTTGAGGAAGTGAAAGCTGATATTTTAAATATAGACAATTTATCACACTACACAATTAAGTGGGGAGATACATTGAGTGCTATTAGTGGGGCAACAGGGCTATCTGTTGATAGTTTGGTTGAGATAAATCGTATTGCAAATAGAGATTTGATTTTTGCTAATAATAAATTGTATTTTAGCGAAGAGGCTTTTCTAAAAGATGGAAATACAGAAGTAAAAAGACAGCGAGTGTCGATTGATAATTCTGGTAGTCGTCAAAGTTATGAAGTTGAAACAAAAACAGATACTGTAACTGGTGAACAAAGGACTACTGTTAAACAAACGACACCAGTAGCTGTGGAAATCCCAGCGGCGTCAGCAGAGAAAGCTGAAGAGTCAGTATTGCCGGCATCGAAATCAGAAACCTCAGTCTCAGTTGCGCCAAAAGCCGAAACAAGATCAGAAACTTTACATGCTCCATCTGCAGATACTACAATTGAATCAGGGAACTCAACTGAATCAAGTCCAGTAGTAGACAAGGCCCTTTCAAATATAGGGACAACAAATCAACCTGTAGTTTCAAATCCAAGTTCTGAAGCGCCAGCACCGAAAGTGGAAGAGCCAATGGTATCAGAACCAAAATCGGAAGAACCAGCGACCCCAGCACCAAAATCGGAAGCACCAGCGACCCCAGCACCAAAAGTGGAAGAACCAGAGTCACCGGCGCCAAAAGCGGAAGAACCAGCAACACTGGCACCAGAAGTAGAAGAGCCAACGGTATCAGAACCAAAAGCAGAAGCACCAGAGTCACCAGCGCCAAAAGCAGAAGAGCCAATGGTATCAGAACCAAAATCAGAAGCACCAGCGACCCCAGCGCCAAAAGCAGAAGAGCCAATGGTATCAGAACCAAGAGCAGAAGCACCAGCAGCGCCAGCGCCAAAAGCAGAAGCACCAGCGTCTCCAGCACCAAAATCAGAAGCACCGGTAGCTACAAGACCAACCACGGAAGATCCAGTAACACCGAAAGGGGAAGCACCGGCTGTACCACAAAAGGAGGTGCAGACTGTATTTAAATCGGAAGTGAGTCAAGCATCTGCTGGCAATGTTTTGGTGGGAATCAAAGGAGAATTTTTAACACCAGATCAACAAGCTATCTTAGATTCTCTTAATAAGATTCGTAAAGAGGCTTTTGAGGAGAAATTAGTAGATAAGTATGTTCCGATTAAGTGGTCAACACAACTGGAAAAAACGGCTCTTATGAGAGCTGCTGAGTCTTCTATTACGAATGCCCATGCTCGTCTCTCTGACAAAAATATTTGGACAGCTTTTCCGACTGGTACTAGAACATTTGGAGAAAACTTGGCGTGGAATTATAAAGGATTTGCAGAGGCGATTAAGCAATGGTACTCAGAAAAAGCCGATTATATTAAAAAATCAAAGGGTGAGACAGTTGCAGGTCAAACTGGTCATTATAAATCATTGATAAATCCTCTATATACTTATACAGGTCTTGGTGCATTTAATAACCCTCGTCATGAACATCACTGGATTACTGTTGCACAAATTTTAGGAGATAAGGTCGACTCGGAGGCTTTAGTTGGACAGTATGGGCCAGCAATTCAAGAAGCAGAGGTGACAGAATCTCAACTTTCCTCATTTAAAACAAAAGCTGATATTGTCGAAAACACATCTGATAGAAGAGACAAACAGTAAAGATGTTAATTCACAGGAAGCGTCTTCAGAAACAAGAGATGTAACATCGCACGGTAACGGAGCAACAGAGGAAGCAAAGACTGTAGAATCTACGGAAAGCACAGAGAAAAGCCAAGTAGAACCAGCTGAAAACACATCAGCTACGGATATGGCAGAAACAGGAAAAACATCTGTAGCTCCATCATCAGACTCAGAAAAAGTATTGACCACCACAGAAGAAACTGGAGAAGCGACTTCGTCTGATTCTAACTTAGTAAATTCACAAGAAAATAATTCTGAGACACAAGATGGAACAACAAATGCCACATCAGAAGAATCGTCAGAGTCAAAAGAAGCATCAGTTACCTCTGAAAGTGAGTCAACAGACACACAACCATCTGTAGAAGTAGGAACAGAAGAAACACTAGCTCCAAAAGACGCAGGAACAACAGTAGAAGCTGAAGAAGTTGTAACATCAGCTCCTCAAAAGGTCAAAGTCAATGTTTTTTATAACTTTGATAAAATGAAAGATATTGCAGGTTTTCTAGGAGATATCAATGGAACTCCTCTTGAAATCGCGGAAGGTTCAACAGATGATGAAGTAAAAGTAGCAGTCAAGAACCAAGTTGATGCCAAGAAAGAGGAATTACGTAAACGTGGTTATACTGTTAAAGAAGACTATCTCTATAAAAATAATGGGAAAGATTATAATTACGTTGTAACATTTTCAAAAGCAGCTAAATAATTTTCATTCCACAGAGAGTGAAATGCAAGCAGAGAGAGCGATAGGCTCTCTTTGTTTTATCTAGTGGTCAGTTGCTTACAGACAAAAGGCCAATAAGAGGCTATAATAGAAAATAGAGTAGGTAGTTATTCTAATACTCTTCGAAAATCTCTTCAAACCACGTCAGCTTCCATCTGCAACCTCAAAACAGTGCTTTGAGCAACCTGCGGCTAGCTTCCTAGTTTGCTTTTTGATTTTTATTGAGTATAAGAAAAATAAAAAATAGAGAGCAGTTAAAGTATGAAAATTTTAATTGTAGAAGATGAAGAGATGATCCGTGAGGGGGTCAGTGATTATTTGACGGATTGTGGCTATGAAACCCTTGAGGCTGCAGATGGGCAAGAAGCCTTAGAAAAATTTTCCAGCTATGAAGTAGCCTTGATTTTACTAGATATCCAGATGCCCAAGCTAAATGGTCTAGAAGTCCTAGCTGAGATTCGTAAAACCAGTCAGGTTCCTGTCTTGATGCTGACCGCCTTTCAGGATGAGGAATACAAGATGACTGCCTTTGCTTCTCTGGCAGATGGCTATCTGGAAAAGCCCTTCTCCCTCTCCCTCTTAAAAGTGAGGGTGGATGCAATTTTCAAGAGATACTACGATACAGGACGAATCTTCTCTTATAAAGATGCCAGGGTGGATTTTGAGAGCTACAGTGCCAGTCTAGCAGGTCAAGAAGTGCTTATCAATGCCAAAGAGTTGGAAATTCTGGACTATCTGGTGAAAAATGAAGGCCGGGCCTTGACTCGGTCTCAGATAATCGATGCCGTCTGGAAAGCGACAGATGAGGTTCCCTTTGACCGTGTCATTGATGTTTATATCAAGGAATTGCGGAAAAAACTAGACCTGGACTGCATCCTCACTGTGCGCAATGTTGGTTATAAATTGGAGCGAAAATGAGACGAACAGGTTTATTTACAAAGATATTTATCTATACCTTCTCGATATTTAGTGTTCTGGTTATCTGCCTTCATTTAGCTATTTATTTTCTATTTCCCTCGACTTATCTGAGTCATCGTCAGGAAACCATTGGCCAGAAAGCGACAGCTATTGCCAAGTCCCTAGAAGGAAAGGATAGGCAGAGCATCGAGCAAGTGTTAGAGCTGTATTCCCAGACTAGTGATATCAAGGGGGGCGTTAAGGGCGAGATGACAGAGGACAAGTTAGAAGTCAAGGACAGCATTCCTCTGGATACGGACCGTCAGACCACCTCTCTCTTTATTGAGGAGCGTGAGGTGACAACGCAAGATGGTAGCACCATGACTCTCCAGTTTCTGGTTTCTATGGATTTGCAAAAGGAAGCAGAGCAAATCAGTCTCCAATTTCTTCCCTATACCTTGCTGGCATCCTTTCTAATTTCCCTCTTGGTGGCCTACATCTATGCTCGGACCATTGTTGCCCCGATCTTGGAAATCAAACGGGTGACTCGTAGAATGATGGAACTGGATTCCCAAGTGCGATTGCGCGTGGATTCTAGGGATGAGATTGGTGATCTCAAGGAACAAATCAATAGCCTCTACCAGCATCTTTTGACTGTCATTGCAGACTTGCATGACAAGAATGAAGCCATTCTCCAGCTGGAGAAGATGAAGGTCGAATTCCTACGAGGGGCTTCTCATGAACTGAAAACACCGCTGGCTAGTTTGAAAATCCTGATCGAAAACATGAAAGAGAATATCGGTCGTTATAAGGATAGAGACCAGTATCTGGGAGTTGCCTTGGGGATTGTGGATGAACTCAATCACCATGTTCTGCAGATACTTTCCCTCTCTTCTGTGCAGGAGTTGCGAGATGATAGGGAAGAAATTGACCTCCTCCAGATGACACAAAGTCTGGTTAAGGATTATGCCTTGCTCGCCAAGGAAAGAGAGCTCCAGATTGACAATAGTTTGACCCATCAGCAGGCTTATCTAAACCCATCAGTTATGAAGTTGATTCTTTCTAATCTCATCAGCAATGCCATCAAGCACTCTGTTCCAGGTGGCTTGGTTGGCATTGGAGAAAGAGAAGGGGAACTCTTTATCGAGAATAGCTGTAGCTCAGAAGAACAAGAAAAACTAGCCCAGTCTTTTTCTGATAATGCTAGTCGCAAGCCCAAAGGGCCTGGGATGGGACTCTTTGTGGTCAAGAGTCTATTGGAACATGAAAAATTAGCTTATCATTTCGAGATGGAGGAGAATCGTTTAACCTTCTTCATAGCTTTTCCAAAAGTCGCCCAAGACTAGAGATAGAAAGGGTTTACATGGATGAAGCTAGAAGAAATTAAATCGAAACTACGGGAAAAACTAGATTTTTTTGTCAAAAAGTGATAAAATGAACAATGTAAATGGGGTGACCCATAAAAATATACAGGAGGCCTGATAAAATGGCAATCGTTTCAGCAGAAAAATTTGTCCAAGCAGCTCGTGACAACGGTTATGCAGTTGGTGGATTTAACACAAACAACCTTGAGTGGACTCAAGCTATCTTGCGCGCAGCAGAAGCTAAAAAAGCTCCAGTTTTGATCCAAACTTCAATGGGTGCTGCTAAATACATGGGTGGTTACAAAGTTGCTCGCAACTTGATCGCTAACCTTGTTGAATCAATGGGTATCACTGTACCAGTAGCTATCCACCTTGACCACGGCCACTACGAAGATGCACTTGAGTGTATCGAAGTTGGTTACACTTCAATCATGTTTGACGGTTCACACCTTCCAGTTGAAGAAAACCTTAAATTGGCTAAAGAAGTTGTTGAAAAAGCACACGCTAAAGGTATCTCAGTAGAAGCTGAAGTTGGTACTATCGGTGGTGAAGAAGACGGAATCATTGGTAAAGGTGAATTGGCTCCAATCGAAGACGCTAAAGCAATGGTTGAAACTGGTATCGACTTCTTGGCAGCTGGTATCGGTAACATCCACGGTCCTTACCCAGCAAACTGGGAAGGTCTTGACCTTGATCACTTGCAAAAATTGACAGAAGCTCTTCCTGGATTCCCAATCGTATTGCACGGTGGATCAGGTATTCCTGATGAGCAAATCCAAGCAGCTATCAAACTTGGTGTTGCCAAAGTTAACGTTAACACAGAATGCCAAATCGCATTCGCTAACGCAACTCGTAAATTTGCTCGTGACTACGAAGCAAACGAAGCAGAATACGACAAGAAAAAACTCTTCGACCCACGTAAATTCTTGGCTGACGGTGTAAAAGCTATCCAAGCATCAGTTGAAGAACGTATCGACGTATTCGGTTCGGAAGGTAAAGCTTAATCTAGCTGAATAATACAGATGAAACCTACCCATTGGGTGGGTTTTTTGATTTCAAGCTACTCGTTTTGGTATAGTAAACTGAATCTAGACTAGCACAATGCTGCTTCTATAGCATTTTGAAACTGGAATAGGACGCCATGACTGCTAAAAGATTTCTATAAATTCATTTGATTTTCCTAATCAATTTGTTCGTATCCTATTTTATTCCACTATAAAATATTCTTATCAATTGATTTGAATGCCAAAATTCCATCGCTCCGGTCTTATTTTATCTGGCTATAAAAAACTCTCCTGGGAAATCCCAGGAGAGTATGATTATGGCTTCAAGCCAGTTTTTCTCGTAGAGAAAAACAAGAAAACCACCAGCTATGCTGGTGGCTGACAAGGCTTCTAGCTTCCATTTATTTTTCCAAGTATAATCTAATTGTTCAGGTTAGATAAAGGAGGAAAAATAAATGGCTAAAACCAGTTACAGTTTATCACATACTAAATGGATGTGCAAATATCATATAGTTTTTACACCTAAGTATCGCCGTAAGGCGATATATTACAAAGTCAGGTCGGATTTGATAGATATTATTAAACATCTATGCGGTTGTCGTGGCGTGGAGATTATCGAAGGTCATATGATGCCAGACCATGTACACCTGTTTGTATTGATACCTCCCAAACTTTCGATTTCCGATTTTATGGGGTATCTCAAGAGCAAAAGTGCATTGATGATATTTGATAAGCACGCTAATTTAAAATATAAGTATGGAAATCGAAAGTTCTGGGCTAGGGGATACTATGTAAGTACCGTTGGACTAAACGAAAAGACCGTAGCTAAATATATTCGCGAGCAGGAAAAGAATGACATTGCACTCGATAAGCTGAGTGTAAAAGAATATGAAGATCCGTTTTCTGATGGCGGATTTAGAACAAGGTAAAAGCCCGTTGTGACGGGCATTAGTCAAGTAATATAGCACGACCTGAACGAAGTTCAGCGAGCGTCTTTAGACGCCGCTGGAGAGAAACGGCTTATAGCCGGTGTACAAGCCACCCGTTTTCACGGGTGGTTATGACTACTTATTTGAACTTGAATCCTTCGTAAATAAGCTCTGCTTTTGGATTTTGTTTCTTAATCTGTTTGGAAAGTGCCTTCATCATAGAAAGATGACCACACATATAGACGGTTGCATGTTCAGGCACTTCTTTTTGTTCAAAATTAAGATAGCCGTCTTTCCTACTGTCGATTAGATGAAGTTCAAAATTAGGATTTTTTTGAGCATAGTCACGGAGTAAATCAAGGTAGACTGCATTTTCTTCTCCACGGACGCTATAGTAGAAGTGAATCCGTTTATCTAAAATAGGATGTTCACGGATGTAAGAGATGAAGGGGGTGATCCCAATGCCTCCAGCAATCCAAACCTGATTTTCTCGTCCTTCTTCTATGATCATGTGTCCGTAAGCTCTGTCTACACTTACTTTGCTGCCGGCTTGAAGATTATCATAGATATTATTGGTATGGTCGCCTGAATTTTTAACAGTAAAGTAAAGAGTTTGACCATGACCTCCTGAGATAGAAAAGGGATGCGGAGCACTTTCAAAGCCTTCTTGGAAAATCTTTAGAAAGGCAAATTGTCCTGATTGATAGTTGAAAGGTCTGCTAAGATGGATTTGAATTTCTCTAGTATCGTGATTTAAGCGTTTGAGATGGGTAATTTTCCCTAGATAGGGGAAGGAAATCTTTTGATATAGAAAAATGATATAAAAACCAGCTAGTAAGCCTAAAAGGGCATAGCTACCAACAAGAAAACTTAGAAGATTAAATGTAAGGAGACGATTGCCCATTATCATGTAGATGTGAAAGAGTCCTAAAATATAGGCTAGGTAAACCAGGCGGTGAATCCATCGCCAAGCTTCGTATTGGATGTATTTGCCTAAATAGGCGACAAGGATGATGCTGGCAAAGATATAGATGGCAAGATTACCAAACTGAGCAGCTAAGCGAGAGCCCCACAAACCGCCCATACTAAAGTTATGAAAGATTAGTAGGATGATTGAGAGAAAGGCTGTGAATTTGTGGACGGTGTAGACCTTCTCCAAACCGTGAAACCAGCTTTCTAGTAGTGGTAGACGAGTGGCTAGGATAAAAGTCAGAGATAGGCTTGTTAAAGCTAGTCCTGGAATCATGAATTGGGGAGAAGTGTTCATCCAAGTCAAAAGAGTCAAGATAAAACTAGCTATGATAAAGAGTAGTCCTTTGATTGATTTCATAGAAAATTCCATTTCATTTAGATTTCGATTTGTTGTAAATGAATTTGTTACATTTTATCATAGAAAATGTATGGTGTCAAATCTAGGTGTGTAAATCTCTGCTCTTATAAAAACTCTCCAATTGAACTGGAGAGTGGCTGTTTATACTCAATGAAAATCAAAAAGCAAACTAGGAAGCTAGCCCGCAGGCTGCTCAAAAACCGTTTTGAGGTTGTGGATAGAACTGACGAAGTCAGCTCAAAACATGGTTTTGAGGTTGTAGATGAAACTGACGAAGTCAGTACCCATGCCTTCGGCAAGGCGTCGTTGACGTGATTTGAAGAGCTTTTCACAGAGTATAACCAGAAAGGTCGAGCGCGTGTTCTATTTTGAACTTGAGCGGAAAAATTTAGAACGGAAGGGGAGTTCGGGTTTGAATTGAATCCGATCTACTCTT
>NZ_VMLS01000066.1:0-667 GCF_013276805.1 Streptococcus sp. 1449 | reverse complement strand
CTTCAATTCATACCTTCGCTTGCGCTAAGCACTCCTCTTAACCTTCCAGCACCGGGCAGGCGTCACCCCCTATACATCATCTTACGATTTAGCAGAGAGCTGTGTTTTTGATAAACAGTTGCTTGGGCCTATTCACTGCGGCTGACTTAAAGTCAGCACCCCTTCTCCCGAAGTTACGGGGTCATTTTGCCGAGTTCCTTAACGAGAGTTCTCTCGCTCACCTGAGGCTACTCGCCTCGACTACCTGTGTCGGTTTGCGGTACGGGTAGAGTATGTTTAAACGCTAGAAGCTTTTCTTGGCAGTGTGACGTCACTAACTTCGCTACTAAACTTCGCTCCCCATCACAGCTCAATGTTATAGAATTAAGCATTTGACTCAATTCACACCTCACTGCTTAGACAGACTCTTCCAATCGTCTGCTTTAGTTAGCCTACTGCGTCCCTCCATCACTACATACTCTAGTACAGGAATATCAACCTGTTGTCCATCGGATACACCTTTCGGTCTCTCCTTAGGTCCCGACTAACCCAGGGCGGACGAGCCTTCCCCTGGAAACCTTAGTCTTACGGTGGACAGGATTCTCACCTGTCTTTCGCTACTCATACCGGCATTCTCACTTCTATGCGTTCCAGCGCTCCTCACGGTACACCTTCATCACACATAGAA
>NZ_VMLS01000065.1:0-669 GCF_013276805.1 Streptococcus sp. 1449 | reverse complement strand
CTTCAATTCATACCTTCGCGTTACCGCTAAGCACTCCTCTTAACCTTCCAGCACCGGGCAGGCGTCACCCCCTATACATCATCTTACGATTTAGCAGAGAGCTGTGTTTTTGATAAACAGTTGCTTGGGCCTATTCACTGCGGCTGACTTCAAGTCAGCACCCCTTCTCCCGAAGTTACGGGGTCATTTTGCCGAGTTCCTTAACGAGAGTTCTCTCGCTCACCTGAGGCTACTCGCCTCGACTACCTGTGTCGGTTTGCGGTACGGGTAGAGTATGTTTAAACGCTAGAAGCTTTTCTTGGCAGTGTGACGTCACTAACTTCGCTACTAAACTTCGCTCCCCATCACAGCTCAATGTTATAGAACTAAGCATTTAACTCAATTCACACCTCACTGCTTAGACAGACACTTCCAATCGTCTGCTTTAGTTAGCCTACTGCGTCCCTCCATCACTACATACTCTAGTACAGGAATATCAACCTGTTGTCCATCGGATACACCTTTCGGTCTCTCCTTAGGTCCCGACTAACCCAGGGCGGACGAGCCTTCCCCTGGAAACCTTAGTCTTACGGTGGACAGGATTCTCACCTGTCTTTCGCTACTCATACCGGCATTCTCACTTCTATGCGTTCCAGCACTCCTCACGGTATACCTTCATCACACATAGAA
>NZ_VMLS01000064.1:0-4674 GCF_013276805.1 Streptococcus sp. 1449 | reverse complement strand
TGGGCGGACTAGCTCTCTGCAAGAGCCTTCGGAGAACGCACTTTTACGAAGTAAAGTATAGTGCGTTATACTTTACATGGAAGTTAGCCGAAATTTGTGCTAAAATTCTAGCTAGAATGTTATCACAATAGACGAGCAATAGGCTTGCCGGCTCGTCTGTCATTCGCTACTCGAATGACCCACCTGAGGAGGTAAAAGTTATGAGCTACATGGTTGCGAGAATGCAGAAAATGAAAGTTGGGAATTTGGGTGGCGCATATAAGCACAATGAACGGATTTTTGAAAAGCACTCAAACAAAGACATCGACACGAGCAGGTCACACCTCAACTATGAGTTGACGGATCGTGACCGCTCTGTGTCGTATGAACGGCAAATTAAGGACTATGTGAACGAGAACAAGAGTTCTAAACGTGGGATACGGAAAGACGCTGTTTTGTGTGATGAATGGATTATTACGTCAGATAAAGATTTTTTTGAAAAGTTGGGCCAGGAGCAGACGAGAAAATTTTTTGAAACGGCTAAAAACTACTTCGCGGAGAATTACGGAGAAACCAACGTTGCTTATGCCAGTGTACATCTTGATGAGAGTACCCCACACATGCACTTAGGGATTGTGCCAATGAGAAATGGTAAGCTGTCATCAAAGGTTATGTTTAACCGTGAGGAGCTAAAGCATATTCAGGAAGATTTGCCAAAGTACATGAATGAGCATGGTTTTGAGTTGCAACGTGGAAAGCGAGATAGCAAAGAACAGCATTTGAGTGTGGCGGACTACAAGGAAAAAATGGGGCGTGAAGCTCTTAATCAGGAATTGCTAGATTTAGGAGCGCCAAAATATTGGCATACGGAAGAACGTAGACCTGCAACAATGTCAGAAATTCAAGATTATGAGGACATAGGTTCTTTGTTTGCAGATTCAGACGTGACATTTAACATCCGAGAAGCGACGTTGGAAGAGCGTTTCAAATGGCTAGACACTCATAGAAACGATTTAAGGGCAGATTTAGGACGTTTAGAGGGTGTCCTTGAGAAAAAGATTGACGAATACGGTAAAATCGATTCTGAGGCTTCTGAGAGGCTCTCAGAGCTATCTGAGTTAAATTCTGAGGTAAATAGTCGTCAGGAGGAAATAAAGGGGTTAAAAAGCGATTCTAAGCGTCTGAGCGATGATGTGGTTCGTCTGGAGAGAGCTCATAGAGAAAAAACGCAACTTTTGGTGGAACAATCAAGTAACTTATCGAAAATTTCGTATAGAGATTTAGATAGACGTCGAGTTGCCAAAGAGTTGCAGGAAGAATTAGAAAATGCTACTCCTAAACTGTTTGGCGATGGCTTTAATTTTACTTCGGATTTTGTTGGACGACTGAAGACGTTTGTGTCTGATGTTGTAGAGAAGCTGGAGCAGGCGGTCAATCAAAATGAGTTACTTAGAAATGCACTAGCAGGCATGAAAGAAGCAAAGAGTAGGCTTGAAAATAGCCTATCTCATGCAGAATGGAAAAATCAGCAATTAGAGACTGAAAACAAAGCATTAAAGCTAGAAAACAGGGAGTTGAAAGTTTCTAAAAATCTCTTAGATGACCTTTCTGAAGTCATAACAGAAAAAGAAGTAACCAGCCTCAATAAGCGTTTAGAAAACTTAAGAGAGACACGAGAACTGTCTAGGAAAAGACATGAGCCTACAAAAGGGCGGAGTATCTGAGCGATTTATGCCGTGAAAGCTATTTGACAATAAGCTAGGTCAAGTTAGACTGGTTAAGGCGGTTCAGTCTGAACTTTGTTCAGCTGACCGACAAACCAAAGACTAACGACCTAGGTTCCTTGTTGTCAAATAGACCATGGAATAAAGCAAGCGGACATGGTATAATAGCAATATTCTGGCACTAAGCCTTCGAAAGGAGGTGTTTAGCTTGTTAGAACTCATTACTCTTCTTGTTGTTGTCCGAGTAGTGTTGCCCTTAGCGTACGAGTTGGGGAAAGCCTATGGGATGAAGTGGATTGAAAAGCGCTTCGATGACAACGAGAAATAGTGTCACTTTTCACGAACGCTAGTGTGTTGTAGCTAGCGCAAAAAAGCACCCTAAGTCTTGGCGGACAGGGTGCTTTTCGTTTAGCGTGATGAACTCACTACTCTTGTTGTTGATTAAATTATAACATAGTTTTATAATGGGTGTCAAAAATAGACATTTGTGATATAATCAAATTGAGGCGCCTCAGCGATACGGTCGGTGGCGTGAATCTCTTTATAGGTCGGGCAACTGGAAACGGATAGCTCAAAGGGCACTATTTTGTGTCGGGTGTGGGACTGCCTTCAGCTTCGAGCTGTAAAGACCCCGGATGCATTTTTAAGAGATTGGCCCGATAGGGTCTTTTTTTTTGAAAAATTAAAAAAAAATGAAGGATTTTTTCTAAAGGAGTTACTTTCATACTTACTTTATAACTTACTTTATATATACTTTGGGGGTGTCAAAAAGTCAGTATTATCAAGGGTTTGCGAGGAGATAAGTGACAAAAAAGTACGTGATACATGACAAAAAAGTACGTGATACATGACAAAAAAGTACGTGATACATGACAAAAAAGTACGTGATACATGACAAAAAAGTAATAAATTACTTGAAGTTTGTCATGTAATATTATATAATCATTTATGACAAAAAAGTACGTGAGGTTAAGCCATGAAAAAAGGGAAGTCAGAAAATGCGTTTGAGGGCTTGATGTCTAGACAAGATTATCTAGTAGTACAAGCGAATGACCTAGCCAAAGCCTTTGGGAATTTAAAAGCCTTTGAACATAAGCTACTGGACTATTGTTTTAGCTATGTGACCAAAGAAAGCACTGCAACAGATACATTTACGACAAATGCAAAAGAGGTGCTGAAGCACTTTGGATTGAACGCTTCAGGGAAAAACTATGAGCGTGTGGCACGTGGCTTTAAAGCCCTAAACGAAAACACTGCGTTATATCTGCCAATCGTTGAGAATGGCGTTAAAGGGATATTGATGACCCAGTTATTTAGAAAAATTAAATTCTTAGCTAATGGCGAAGTGGAATTTATCTTTTCAGAAGATGCTGCGCCTTACGTATTTGCTTTACGTAGCCAGTTCTTCTCGTTCAAATTGGCAGAGTTAGCTCAAATCAAATCAAAGTATGCCATTATTTTGATGAAATTGTGGGAAGCAAATCGCTTTAAAAATCAACGTGTCACAACCATTCAAGGAGATTTAGACGATTGGCAAGATTGGTTTTTAGGGGAAGAGAGAAGAATGCCCCCTGCAATCTTTGCAAGGAACTGTCTGAAAGTTGGGGCAGAAGAGCTAGAGAAAAAATTAGGGGTAGATGTTTATCTAAACGTAGTTAAAAATGGCCGAAAGGTCATAGGCTATGAAATGCAGATTACTGATAATCGACAAGTACCAACTGCAGAGATAATCAAGCAAGCTGAAGAAAGAAGTCGACAGACAGATATTTATGATTTTTTAGATTAAGCACTGTTCAAAAATCTAAGTATGGTTCAAATGGTTGTAACTGTCATGGAAAACACTTGTTTATATCTAATTTATGAGTAAAAAGATGCTATTGAGATGAAAAAGCAGCTCGATGTTGATGAAATTTAAAGAGACTGGGACAAAATTGTCCCAGTCTCTTTCTTGTTAGTGAATTATTCTTCGTATAGAATTTCAGGGTTCGGTATGCTCATCCCTGAACCACCACTACTGTAATTATTTGTTTCTGATTGAGGAAGTGCTATTTGTATTCCACCAGGGCCGTAAGCTACACCTGTAAAAGTTACTCTTTTTATTTTTCCGCTTACATATATTGAACCACTAACTGATTGTCCTGCCCTACCTTGACCGCTTACCGGGTAATATAAGGTACGGCCATTTGTTAATGTAATACGAACTCCTCCAGAGAATTGATAAGAGCTTTTAGTATAAGGTCGTGCGTACCACCATGCTCTACTTCGGTTATCATAAATTTCTATTTTGGAAACTCCACCATTTCCAGTTGCAGTAGAATATGGGGTGATTTGGTTTGCTTTTGGAGTTTCGGCATATGTTGTAACAGTAAATGAAAGAAGAGTGAGAAAGGTAGTTATAAATAAAATAAGTTTTTTCATGGTAGTTCTCCTTTATTTTTTGTATGATTATATCAGAATATTTTTAAAAATGAAAGGGTTTTCTATGAAGGGTGATGTTTTTTTTGATTATTTTTTGAAATCACTTAGGTTTCATCTTGGTGATAGGTGTAAGGATATTGGATTTATAGAGTTTGCTAAGGATGAAAATAATAGTTTTATTATTATAAAGGATTATATTTTAGAATCATTAGTAGTGTTGTCAAATATTTTGAGTAAGGAGAGGATTGTGTTTTCTTGTGGGGTTATTCATAGTAAGGGGGGAGTTACTGGAGTAGAAGTATGTATGAATGTATTAGAGTTAGAAAGATTAAATAATTTGTATAAGATATAGTTTTGAAGAATATTAAAAAATATAATGGAAACTGTCTATGTAGGATGTGTGGAGTTGATAGTATCAATGTTTCCTATGGAGATAATTTTCTCAACTATGTTTACTTTGATTTTTTGGTCGGACAATAGCGAAGCCGCCCAATTTTTCAAAAAATGCCCTTGCGATTCGAGGGCTTTTTTTGTAGTTCTCCCTGGCATAAAG